>JAITAH010000158.1 GCA_031284225.1 Dysgonamonadaceae bacterium
TCGTTTAATGCTTGGGCAAAGCGGGTATGCAGCGCTTCGCGTTTAGCGGTATTTTCCAGAACCCGCGGATTGGTTTCGCGGAATTTCTGTTCGTCGAAAGCTTCGCCGAAACGCGCGGCGGCTTTTCCGATTTCCTTTTCAATTTTATCGTCGTATTTGGCTATTTGATCTTCGATCAGCACATCGGCGCGATAACGTTTTTTAGAATCCTTATTATCTATCAAAGGATCATTAAAAGCATCCACATGACCGGAGGCTTTCCAAATAGTGGGGTGCATGAAGATGGCGGAATCGACGCCCACGATATTTTCGTTCAGCAAAGTCATACTGTCCCACCAGTATTTTTTGATATTGTTTTTGAGTTCTACGCCGTTTTGTCCATAGTCGTAAACCGCTCCCAATCCGTCATAAATTTCAGAGGAGGGAAATACAAACCCATATTCTTTACAATGAGATACTAATTTTTTAAAAACATCTTCTTGTTGTGCCATATATCCTTTGATTCAAAGTAATGGCGACAAAGATACGGATTTTAAATGAAAAGCCAAGGTAAAACCTCAGCTTTTCGCTTTCGAATTAGACATTAAGATAGTTATAAATACTTAATGTATGGCGATAGTCGGACTCCGCCATCCTCTTTTAAAAACACAAGTTTCAAATAGGTCTTTTATCTGCCATCACTTATTTGAACTTTTTATTTATCGACAACAAAGGTATATTTATTATTTATATTATAAAATTTTTTATATATAATATTTTTTATTATTAAGATAAAATAAGAAAATTTGCAAATTAAACGAACAAAGAAAAAACCATAAAACACGTTTGTTTTTATATAAATATCTGTTTTATAGTTTGTTTGTAATTATCATAGTTTGTTGTCGGGTATAAGCTGAGAATTTATCTTTATGTAATTAAAATACCTAAAGGTAAGAACTGTATGCAATCGGCGTGGAAAGACCAATCAATCATTTGCATTAAGTAATTCCACCATATAACTGTTAAAACGCGGGAGGTTTTTCCCCAAAATTTGAAAGAATTTGGTGTTCACTTGCACTACTATAGGAATAGCTTTATGCATCAAGTCTATTCCTTGTTGGGTAAGGTAAACCGCTTTAGCCCGAATATCGGTCGCATGAGTGGTACGATATATATATCCCTGTTTTTCCAATACTTTGAACATTTGGGATATGGTCATAGGGTCTATTTTTGTATGCTTGGCCAATATAGCTTGAGTAACTTGTTTGTTACTATGCAAAATAAGCCAATAAATACTTGCCAACACAGCATATTGCATCTCAGAAACGCCACAGTGTTTCTTTAATACTCGGTCATGACATTCTTCCCATAATCTGGAAACTTGCAACATTAGAAAACCGCTATCCTCTTCGAGATTTTCTATTACAAATGGCGAGGGTTGTTTATTCTTATCCACAGCTCTACTATTATTATTTTACTTACTAAAGTTTCACAAAGGTAAAATAATAATATAAAAAAAACAAGTAAAATATTAATATATAATAAAATAAAAAATTATTTTATAAAAGTATTGTGGATATTTTGTCTCAATATTCCTCTTCATTAAAGAAAAAGTCTTCTTTACTTGGATAATCCGGCCAAATATCTTCGATACATTCGTATATTTCGCCTTCATCTTCCATTTCTTGTAAATTTTCTACCACCTCTTGAGGAGCGCCCGAACGCATTGCAAAATCAATTAATTCATCTTTCGATGCAGGCCAAGGGGCGTCTTCCAATTTTGAAGCTAATTCCAAAGTCCAATACATAATATGTGTTCGTTTAAATTTTTCGCAAAAGTATAAAATTCTCTATGATTTACAAGGATTATTCCATGTAATTTCGTCAATATTGTGAATAAAATTTTGTTTTCGTGAAAATAAAAAGAAATAATCCGATAAACGATTGATATATTGTAAAATAATCGGGTCAATTTCTGTTTTGGCTTTCAACCGGTAAATATTTCGTTCGGCACGCCGGCAAACGGTGCGGCAGATGTGCGCCCATGAGTTGGACGGACATCCTCCCGGCAGAATAAAGGTTTTCAGGGGAGGCAGGAGCGCATCGATCCGGTCTATTTCCTGCTCCAGAAAATCAATTTCTTTGAGCGTTATACTGCCAGATTGCATGGGGTTTTGAGTGGCCAAGTAAGCCCCTAAATCAAAAAGATGATATTGGATGCGAGCGAGAAATTCCCGGTCTTCCTGGTTCTCGATTGTATCCAAAAGGACGGCGAGAAAGGCATTCAATTCATCGACCGTGCCATAGGCTTCGATACGAGGATGCGTTTTTTGTACCCTTTTTCCGCCGACTAATGAAGTGTAGCCTTTGTCGCCGGTTCGTGTGTAAATTTTGCTTTTTGCCATAATTGAAATATGCTTTATAATACCGTTTCGGCAATTTGTCGTTGAAAAACACCATGCCCAAGGCATATAAATCGACGATAACGCGCGATTTCGGATCCTGTTTTAATGTTTGCCAGATTTCTCGCATTTCTTTGTTCCGGTATATCCCGTCGATGATCAGGATGCTGTGTTTGCCTATTAACGGGCTACATAGATTCATCCATTTGTGGATAGTCGCTGTTTCCGGCCATCGATGAATAAACAACAAATCGGCGTGCGGCAGTTCGGCGCGAAGCCGGGATATGTTGTCGTTGTAATCGCCTTCGGTATATTGCAAATTAGTCAAATTATGTGCCAAAGCAAATTGTTTGACAGGTTGCGCCAATCCGCGACGTTCGTCCAACAGCCGACAGTTGCAGCGTGTGTGGGAAGCCATACCCAAATAGAGTCCCATCACGCCGGTCGAACTTCCAATTTCAATAACATTCCGGCATTTGAAAAAGTTTACGGTTCGGAACAATAAAGCGCCGTAAGCGGCCGATGGCGTTTCGCGGGCGGTAATACGGCCGAGTTCATTGTTGCTGAGTAATTGCCGCCGGAAATTTTCGATTTCTTCAAAAGAGTAATAAGCGCTTTTGTCTTCTACTACTTTGGTAATCAGATTATAAACGAAAGGAGAGTGTACGCCGAAACCTTTCCTGTAACGGATTTTCCGATATAATTTCACCAAAACCGACTGTCGGGACGATTGCATTGTTGAAGAAATAAGCGTTATTATTCTTCGATTAACCTGAATTGATAGCCTTGTTCCAACAGCCATTCGATGGAGCGGGGCAGTGCGTAGCGGGTTTTTTCGCCGCCTTTCAACGAATCGTGGAAAACAATGACCGAGCCGTTGCGAGTATATTTTTTTACGTTATTGAATACTTGTTCGGGAGTCATCAGGCAACTATAATCGCGGGTTACCACATCCCACAAGACGATGGTGTAATCGTTGCGCAACTTGAAAAACTGAGGCATACGTATGTGTCCGTGGGGAGGACGGAATAGTTTGCTGTCGATCAGTTTTTCCGCTTCTTTCACATCGTTCAAATAGGTTTTAGAAGTTACCTTCAAGCCTTGAAGATGGTGGAACGTATGATTTCCCACGCGGTGCCCCCGTGCGAGGATTTCGCGATAGATTTCGGGATATTTCCGCACGTTATCGCCAACGCAGAAAAATACGGCTTTGACGCCGTATTTGTCCAATACATCCAGTACCCAAGGGGTCATTTCGGGAATCGGCCCGTCGTCAAAAGTCAGAAATACGACTTTTTCGTCTTTGTTAAACCGCCAATGAGCGCCGGGGAAAAGCGCCCGGTAGAAAAAAGGAGGTCGTTCAATCCACATAGTTTAACGATTTAATCCTCCCTGTCGGGTTTGACCTGCGCCGGTAATTTGATTGAGGCGATCGAAATATCTTGCATATTCTTCGAGATACATATTGTACAAGTCTGTATTATTATTTGAAAAATATCTCATCATCTCGTTCATATAAAAGATCTCAAGCCTTACATTGTTCAAAACGGAAATGTATTGTCGGGTATTCAAACGGCTGTACCAATTCAGGTTTTTCATTGAATTTTCCGCCAGTTGCCGGTATAAATTGTCGGCTTTTTCCGTTGCGCCTATTTTATGATAGACTTCTGCCAGGGTTCCTACGTTATAATAGTCGTAAGGGACATTGTAGGAAGGAATTACTTTCAGCGAGTGGTCGGCGACCTGTTCTGCCCGTATGCTATCGCCCTGGTCGGCTAAAGTTTGGGCGGCACGGCTGAGAATTGTCCGGAACGTATTGGCTATTTTCATAGCGTTTTCGTCTAAGTACAATCCCGGTTGTTCCAGATCGTATTTGTATTTGTTCATCACGTTATTATAGATGGTATCCGGATCCATTCGTTGATAGAGAGACGCTTCGAAAGGCAAGACGCGATAGGCTGCTCCATCTTGCCGGAAATAGGGTTCTAAGCGCATAAACATTTCCGGTCCTACGGTGATGGCGAAATATATCGGGCGTTTCCAGTCGGAGTTGTTTTTCAGCATGTCGAGGATCATCATTTCATGCTTTCCAAGATAGGATTTGGGATTAGCGATCACTTGGCCGTCGTTATTGATTTGCTGACCGAGATTTACCAGCATGTAAGGAGGAATCCAGTCGCCGTTTTCAGGTTTGACTAATCCGGCAGCGATGACTGCGGCCGAATCGACCGGGATTTTAATGTTATAAGTCGGTACGTTATCCATTTCCACGCTATAGCCGGGCAGCCGTTTGTCGCGTACATTTTCCGATTTAATACGATTCAACGCTTCTTCCACCGTCATTTCAGCGTATTCGTCCACAATACGGGCAGCCTCGTGTTTTCCTTTCACATATTCGTATTTTTTCCAATCGATGGGAAGCGGTTTGGAATCATAAGATTGACGTTTCATTTGGTCGATATACCAATCGGTTTGCAGGTAACTCAGGTTGCACACGCGCACATCCGTCCGGTAGCCTTCTACTTCTTGAGCGTACCAAAGCGGGAAAGTGTCGTTGTCGCCGTTGGTGAAGATGATGGCGTTGGGTTCGCAGGTGGCCAGGTAATTCATACCGAAATCGCGGGCGACATAGCGTCCCGATCGGTCATGATCGTCCCAGGTTTGCGATACCATTTGCAAGGGGATAAGCAAGCCCAGGGCAACGCCTGACGCCGCCGTCGCCGTATCCGGTAATTTGAGACGTTGTAATCCTTTGATAATTCCGCCGACGCCGATACCGATCCAAATGCAAAAAGCGTAAAATGAGCCGGCATACGCATAATCCCGTTCACGGGGTTGCGAAGGCGTCTGGTTCAGGTAAACTACAATCGCCAGGCCGGTCATGAAGAACAGCAGGAAGGTAACCCAAAACTGTTCGGTTCCCTTTTTCCCCGAATACACCTGGAAGAAAATGCCTATCAATCCCAGCAATAAGGGCAGCATATAATATTTGTTATGACCTTTGTTCTTCGCTATGCTGTCCGGCATATCGTCTTGCGGGCCTACGCGATATTGGTCTAAAAAAGGAATTCCGGTGATCCAGTTACCGTTGGCGACTTCCCCTTGTCCTTGAATATCGTTTTGTCGGCCGGAAAAATTCCACATAAAATAGCGCCAGTACATAAAATTGACCTGATAGTCGAAAAAATAGCGCAGGTTTTCGGCGAAAGTCGGTTTAACAACCCATTTCGACCCTTGCGGAGTAGATACGCGGACGCGGCGCCCTTTGAAATTCGACCATTCTTTGTATCCTTGTATATGATTGTCTGTTGAGCTGTACATACGGGGGAACAGCGTATTTAATTCATCAAGATAAACATATCGTTTTTTTCGATCCACTTCGTAATACCGGTCGGATTCGGAAGGATCGTGTTTCGCTATTTGTCCCCAAATGGGGCCTTCGTCGGTAGTAGCGGCTTCCCACCAATCGCCTTTGCGTTCGTATTTGATTTCGGATACAAACGTTTGTCCGTAAAATAAGGGCGTTTCGCCGTATTGTTCGCGGCTGAGGTATTCGCGCAAAGTGAAAATATCTTCCGGCGAATTTTGATCCATCGGCGTATTGGCTGCCGAGCGAATCATAATCAGGGCGTAAGACGAGTAGCCGATGGTGATAACCAACAAGCCTATTAATATGGAATTGAGCGCGGCCGGATTGATTTTTTTCGATGCGAACAAGTAGATTATCAAAGCGATGATGATGCAGATTCCCAATCCGATTCCGCTTCCGATAAACGGGATACCGAGTAGGGCGATGGAAATAACAAAGGCTATTTTTGCCCGTTTCAGATGGTGGACATTGCGCATAGTTTCCCAAATCGCCCAGGCCAATACGCCGAAAACGGCCGCCATATAGAATGCGACTCCGGAATTGTAAGGCAAATGGAATCCGTTGACAAACAGCAGTTCGAACCAGCCGGCGACTTCGGGTAATCCCTGTATAAGGCCATACAGAATCGCTACCAGAATACCGAATGAAAGGAGCAATGCCATAACGGCGCCTTTCGCATTGGGATTTTTCGTTTTGCGGAAATAATATACCAGCACAATAGCCGGTATGCAAAGCAAGTTCAAGAGGTGGATGGCTACGGAAATGCCGATCAGGTAAGCAATGAGAATGAGCCATCGGTTGGAATGAGGTTCATCGGCCGCATCTTCCCATTTAAGGATGAGCCAGAATACGACGGCCGTCATCAGCGATGAAAAGGCATATACTTCGCCTTCTATAGCCGAAAACCAGAATGTATCGGAAAACGTGTAAGCCAAAGCGCCTACGGCTCCTGCTCCCAAAACAGTGATTTGTTGCGCCAACGTGAGTTCCGGTTGTTCGCCGGCGTTGGCCCTTGCGATTACGATTTTCCGCATCAGATGGGTAATCGTCCAGAAAAGGAACAGGATGGTTAATGCGCTGAAAATGGCGGAAAGGCCATTGAGCATCAACGATACCTGCGAGGGTTCGGAAGCAAAATGCGAGGCTAAATTTCCGATTAACATGAAAATAGGCGCTCCGGGCGGATGCCCTACCTCCAGCTTATAAGCCGAAGCAATAAACTCGCTACAATCCCAAAAACTGGCTGTAGGTTCGATCGTCATCAGATAAACGACTGCGGCAACACTAAACACTACCCATCCGAGAATGTTATTTGCCCATTGATATTTCCTCATTTTATTTAATTTTTTCGATTTAGCATTCAAGGATTTACTTTTGGGGAACAAAGGTAGTAAAAAGAATTGATTTTTATTAATAACATTTGTAAAACTCGCTTTTTTCGGCTATTTTTGCCTGATTTTTAGAAACATCACAAAAACAAATTATACTATTTTTTTACGCCCATGTATAAATACACAACCTTATCCAACGGTCTGAGGATCGTTTATCTTCCTTCCGGTTCGCCGGTTACTTACTGCGGATTAGTCATTCATGCCGGAACGCGCGACGAGTTGCCCGGCCAATCGGGTTTGGCGCATTTTGTGGAACACATGTTATTTAAAGGTACGGCGAAACGAAAATCCTGGCAAATCCTCAACCGGATGGAAAATGTGGGCGGCGAACTCAACGCTTATACTACGAAAGAAGAAACTTTCCTTTACTCTATTTGCTTGTCGGACGACACGGAACGGGCGATGGAATTGATGGCCGACCTGGCTTTCCATTCGCAATTTCCTGAAGCGGAAATAGATAAGGAACGGGATGTCGTGCTGGATGAAATCCGCTCATACGAAGATAATCCGGACGAAGCCCTGTGCGACGAATTTGAAAACCTCCTGTTCTGGGGCAGTGAAATGGGGCGTCTTATTCTGGGGGATGAAACAAGCCTCCGGACATTTACTTCCGCGACTTGCCGGGCGTTTGTCGATGCGTTTTATTATCCGGAAAACATGGTTTTTTTCTTTCACGGGCAAATGCCGTGGGCGAAAATAACGCGTTTGGCAGAGAAATATATGGGAGAAATCCACGCTACGGGCGTCCGTATGCCAAGAAAACGGACAGCGCCGGCGCCAATACCACCGGTGCAGGAAAAAGTAACGAAAGATTTGCATCAATCGCACGTTATGATCGGTGGCCGGGGCTACGGATTGCACGATGACCGGCGCGTCGGTTTGTATTTGTTGAATAATTTGTTGGGCGGCCCGGGCATGAACAGTCGCTTGAATGTTTCCCTGCGCGAAAAACGCGGCTTGGTTTATACGGCCGACTCTACGGTAACTTCGTACAGCGATACCGGCGTTTTCGCCGTCTATTTCGGTTGCGATCCCGAATCGGTACGGCGATGCCTTCGGTTGACGTATCGGGAACTGCAAAAATTACGAAATCGGGCGTTGACTTCCTCGCAATTGCGGGCGGCGGTGAAACAACTGAAAGGACAAGCAGGCGTTTCGAACGACCATTTCGAAAATGTAGCGCTGGGATTGGGCAAAAGTTTTCTACACTACAACCGTTACGACAGTTTGCCGGAAGTTTATGAAAAACTCGACCGCTTAACGCCCCCTCAACTGTTGGAAATCGCCAACGAAGCGTTCGATGAAGAGCGGTTGTTCCGGTTGATTTTTGAGTAAAATGTTCATTGTCGTTTACAAATAAATCATGGAATAATGGCCGTAAC
>JAITAH010000179.1 GCA_031284225.1 Dysgonamonadaceae bacterium
AGCGGGGTAACAAGCATCGGTAAGTTTTCGTCGGTAAGCGAAGAACCTACAATGGAATTGCTTGGCGAATTTTCCAAAAAATCGTCGCAGGCAACAAGCGGAAGCATTGCTGCAAGTACGAGAGAGAAAATTATTTTATTAAACTTTTTCATCTTTCTTCAAATTAAAATGTTACATTAAGACCAAAGGTATAAATGCGCGGCGAGGGATAGCGTCCGTTGTCCACGGAAATAAGTTTGGATCCGTTATAACCGCTTCTTTCGCCAATTTCGGGATCATAACCTTTGTATTTGGAAAATGTGTACAGATTTTGCAGATTTATATAGATACGTACATTGTCCACAGCTACTTTCTTCAATAGATTTCTCGGCAATGTATATCCGAGCGATACATTCTGAATGCGCAGGTACGAACCATCTTCGATAAAACGGTCGGAAAATGCAAAATCGTAATCGGATGTTGCAGTAGATAGCGGCAAGCGTGGCGCATGCGGGTCGCCTCCTACAATCTGAACATTGCGATAGTCGTTCGGCCCATTGGGATCAATCAGGTCAATTTTAGCATAATCAAGCGCGGACACAAAAAGATTGGATATGTTGCGCCGCGGATTATTCATATAACGACTCACATAATTTACCACATCATTTCCGTAAACGCCCGTGAGTTGAATGCCCAAATCAAAATCTTTGTAGGTAAACGAATTATTGATACCGTAAGTGAATTTTGGTTCGGGATTACCGATAATAGTGCGGTCTTGTTCGTCTATTTTGCCGTCGCCATTTCGATCTTTATAGATGTAATCGCCAATCCAAACGCCCGAAGTTTCGTTAATAGGGAGTAAACTGCCATCGCTCAAAGTGGTTACGGCCGTGCGTGCCACATTTCCATTTTTGTCGATGTGATAGAAATCAGTCGCTTTTTCAAAACGTCCGATAACCTGATAGCCGTAAAATTCGCCAATCGGCCGACCAACAATCGTTCGATTAATGATGGTTTGTCCTGTCATACCCCAAGCGTTGTCATCAACACGTCCGTACATCGAGTATTCCGAATCGGAATTATCACCCATTTCAAGCACTTTATTTCTGTTCAGCGAGAAATTGATGCTGGTATGCCATTTAAAATCTCTTTTATTTATATTCAATGAATTAATCGTAAATTCTACTCCCGTGTTTCGCAAAGATCCGATATTTGACCATGCTAAATTTCTGCCTGCTTGAATGTATGTCGGCACGATGCGCTGCATCAGCAAATCTTTTGTCGTTTTGTTATACCAGTCGAATACAATATCGATCCGGTTGTTCAATATAGATAAATCAAACCCGGCATTAAACATATTCGTTGTTTCCCAAGTTACGTTTTCATCAAACATATTCAAAGCATAGAGTCCTGTGCCCCAAGGTGTTGTTTGAACGCCATATTTCATCAGATATGAAAAATGGTCGCTGTCGATATTCTGATTACCCATACCTCCATAACCCAAACGGAATTTCAGATTGCTTATTTCAGGCACATTTTCGAGGTATTTTGAAGCTCGCCAAGCAAGAGCGACCGACGGGAAAAGGCTCCAATATTTACCGGGTGAAAAATTGGAAGATCCATCCCGTCTGATTGTTGCCGTAAACAAATAAGTATCGTCGTAGGAATAAAATAAGCGTCCGAATGAAGAAACCATCGGAAAATTGCCCGATTGTCCATCGGTAGCAGCCGTAGTAGCATCGCCGAGCGTTAAGTCGGGATAATCGTTCGTTGGGAATCCTTGTCTCAATCCCCAAACGTTGCTCCAGTACGATTTGCTGAATTCCATACCTGCCATTGCCGTGAGGCGATGAACGGTGTTAAAAGTTTTATTGTAAGTCAGCGTATTTGCCCAGTTCCAAAACTTGTTGTACTGCTTTTCGACACGTCGCGTATTGTTTTCATTGAATTGTGTTTGCGATAAACGATACGTCGGTTGAAAACGATCGGAATTGGCGAAATTAAAATCAAAACCGAGTTCTGTCCGGAATGTCAATCCATCCAATATTCCTTTCGGGGTAAGTTCCAGATACCCATTTCCACGTATTCCAAGACGTTCCACACTGTTTTTAATCAGCTTCGCCATGGCCATGGGGTTGGTCGGCATAAATTGTTCATCCGCAGCTGAAAATGTTCCGTCTGCATTTTGAGCAGGCACATCCGGCGTACTGCGAATAGCTACCTGTACCAAATTCTGGTCATTATTTGTCAATTGTTGAAACGTGTTAGACAAATTGAATGTAACGCCCGCTTTTGCCCAAGGTTTTACTTGAGAATCTACGTTTCCGGACAAATTATATCGTTGAAAACCCGATCCGACTGCAATCCCTTCCTGATTGGAATATCCTGCTCCTATATTATAAGTAGATTTGTCGGTACCACCCGAAATCGACAAGTTATGATTATTCATAAATGCCTGATTAAAAAGTTCTTCCTGCCAGTTGGCGCCTTCGCTCAGCAAATCGGGACGAACAAAACTGTTGTTATAGTTAATCAACCCATTTTCAGCCAGAACATTGCGATGTTCGGCATATTGACGCAAATTGAGCACATCCAAACGGGAAGGTATTTCCTGCCAGCCCATATAACCGTTATAGGTAATTTTTGCTTCGCCAGCCTGTCCGCGTTTTGTGGTAATCATAATTACGCCATTTGCGCCTCGTGAACCGTAAATGGCTGCTGCCGAAGCATCTTTCAGAATATCCATTGATACGATATCCTGCGGATTGATGGACGCCAGCGGGTTGGTAATCCCCGAAGCGCCTTGAATGGCGACTCCGTCAATCACATACAGCGGTTCGGTAGTAAGATTCAAGGAGGCTGTACCTCTGATTTTTACCGAAGCGGCGGCGCCCGGCATACCCGAAGTTTGGGTTACTTGCACACCCGCGGCGCGTCCTTGCAAGACTTGATCCAAAGTAGTTGTTACCGACTTCAGAATAGCTTCGCTGTTAATTGAACTAACCGCCCCTGTCAGGTCGCTACGCTTCATCGTACCATAACCGATCACCACCACTTCGTCCAAGGCTTTAGTGTCTTCCTGCAACGTAATGTTGATGATTTTCCGTCCGTTTACATCCACCGTTTGTGGCAGGTAGCCTACGTAAGAAAATGTTAATTTCCCGCCGCCCGGCACGTCTAAACGATAGTTCCCGTCTATATCGGAAATAGTTCCGATGTTGGCTCCGGGAACAAAAATACTTACTCCCGGCAGAGTTTCTCCGCGTTCATCCGTTACGGTTCCGGAGATCGTAATCGATTGTGCGAAAGAAAGAACGGGAAACAAGAGAAAAAGGCATAAAAGCCCTGTTTTTGCTTTAAAAATGTTCCTCATAATATTCTATGTTAATAATAATGAAAATTTAAGATTAAATTTCGTTACAAAGATATAACCTCTTCCGAAAAATTTATATATAAACAGGTGCAAAGATTTGCGTAATTGATACATGATTTTGGCGTATGTGTGAATTGTTTTCGTGTATGTTACATCCGCCGTTATCTTTTCGCCGGCGGCAGTCAAGCCGATTGCATCCAGCGTTCCGCCGGATTGTTTCCGCTCGTTACGCCGCTGCGCTTTCAAATCTGAGTTCGAGAGAAGAAATAACTGTTTATTGCTTATGTATCAATAGAATACTGTAAATGTCGGATGATACAAAGGGCGTATAATTCATTTTTCTATTGAAATATGTATATCCTACGGATAATTCATTCGTTGATTTTTATCCGAAAAACATTTTTCTTATCCCGAACTCAGGTTTCAAATCGATGACATTGTGTGGTTCTGCTTACGGGTACGATGCCGGCGCTCCCAGATAAGCCGGTTTAACGCCGCCGGTGTTGATAACTATTTTTTCCAGCACAATCCCCGGCTCCAACACTCGGAAACGCAGGCTGTGTTTGCCTGCCGTCGCAACAGTATGCTTCGTGATGCTGCGAATGATGCTCTCGGCTTGCCATTGCCCCAGTTCGCCGCGGTAATGCCCGTTGAAATTGACGATTTCTTCCCGGTTTCCATCGAAGGAAACTGCGTAACGCAGCCCTTGGTTGGCATTGAAATTCAGTGTGGGCGCTAAAAAGACTTCTACTTCAAACGTTCCTGTCGATTGAAACACAACGTCGTATTCTAAATAGACGGTTTCTCCGGCCGCCGGGTAGCTGTTTGCAGGGAAAGTGGTTACCGCCGATCGGGTTTTTCCCAAGTCGGGGATGACTGCCCAGCGCATGTTCTCCGGAGCTTGCGACCGCATGAAATTTTCCGCTTCGATAGCAATATATCCGTCGTGTTCGGTAAACGGCGCGCGAGGCTCGGAAGGGGCGATGTATTCGACGTTTGGCTGGATACTTTTGAGCGGTTGTTGCCAATAGGTGTAACCGATACGCACCTGATCCATCAGATGCGCCCATTTGCCGCCGGCGATCTCCCGGTTGTAATGAACCGTCAGTAGCGAATCCCGTTCAAAACATTCTTTCACTTTGTCGGCCCATGCATTGGCGCGCGAATCGTGTAAAGCGGCATAGCGTTTATTCAGGGCTACCGCGTAGTACATTTCGTAGAGATTGCATACGGCATTTATCGGGAAGAGCGCCAATTCGTCGAAAGCATCGCGACAGTTGGCCGGCAACAGGTTGTAAAGCCGGAACGCATCGAGCGCCAGGTTTTTATAGTCGGCAACCGCCGTTTCAAATTCGTTGTAATGATCTAAACTGTATGTTTGTTCGTTCAATAATTCGGGAGATACCCGCCGGGTGTATTTGGCGTAAAGAGTAAGGAGCCGTGCGGCTTCCCGTGCGTATTTTTCGCCGAATTGCCGGGCGCACCAGTCTTCGGTATATTGAAATAAATTGCCGGCATGGAAGCGGTTGGGATTCCAAGCCATATCGAGGAAAAAACTGATGGGAAACTCCATTGGTTTCAGATCGCCGACATTGACCACCCAAAGTTTATCGACGCCATGCGCGTAAGTCAAATTCATCTGTTCCCAAATCCGTTGAATCTGGCTGATGTTGACCCATTTGTAGTTACGCGGGCCGCCCACATAGTCGAAATGGTAATACATTCCGTAGCCGCCTTGGCGTTTGGGTGCGTTAATATCGGGTAACTTGCGTACGTTTCCCCAGTTATCGTCGCAAAGCAGCAGCGTGATATCGTCGGGAACGCGCATCCCTTTATCGTAATAGTCCTGTACTTCTTTATACAATGCCCAGACTTGGGGCGTTTTTTCCGGTTTTTTTCCGGTTACGTTTTCAATAATTTGCCGCTGGTCGGTTACGACTTTTTCCAGCAAAGCAATGTCGGCGCTTTCGCTCATCGGCTCGTCGCCGTCGCCTCTCATGCCGACCGTTACCAGCGTTTCGTAGTTTTTCATCCGTTCCATGCCGCCGCGCCAAAAATCCTGTAACAGGTTAGGGTTTTTGTTGTAATTCCAGTCTCCGGATCCGTAACGCCGCCATTCGTTGTGTGCGCGTCCCATCGGTTCGTGGTGGGAAGTTCCGATGATGATTCCCATTTCGTCGGCTAATGCACCGTTCAGCGGATCGTCGTCGTAGAAAGCGTTTCCCCACATGGCCGGCCAAAGAAAATTCCCTTTCAGACGAAGAATCAATTCAAACATGTGTTCGTACATCCGGGCGTTGACACCGCCGAATTTCTCTACGCACCAGCCCTGAAAGGCGGGCGCCTCGTCGTTGATGAAGATACCCCGATAGGTTACCGCCGGTTCGCCGTCGGTGTATTTTCCGGGTTTGACATATAGGTTTTCCTGATGCGATACGGGTACGTCGGCCCACCAATACCAGGGCGATACGCCGATTTGTCGCGACAGTTCGTAAATGCCGAATATTGTTCCCCGCTTGTCGCTTCCGGCAATGACTAATCCTTTATTGACGCCCGGCGCGGGGTTGTCGATGGTCTGGATAATGTATTTTTCAATCTTTCCGGCAAGCTCTTTCCCGTTGATTTTACTTTCCTTTATCAGGCGGTCGATAGCGGCAGATTTGCCTGCCGTGCCGATGATAATAACCGAAGTTCCTCCTGTCGCCGGCGTATTGCCGGTTACTTTACGAAAGTCGTCTTTGAGATCGTTCACCGCGCGAAGCACGCCTTTATGGTCGGCTTCGTCGGATAAGACAGGTACAGGTTTGCCATCTGTTATCAGCGGAAACCACGAGCTTTCGCCTTCCGCAAAGACGAACGGCTCCTGCCCGGAAAGGCTGCCTGCCGAAAGCAGCAGGACGGCTAAAAAGACGGTTAGATTTCTCATTTGTTTCGATGTTTTACACGTTATGTTTATTGTTTATCATTGTTTATTTGTTGAATTGTTTATTTGTTGAATTGTTGAATTATTCACTTCTTAAAAGTCATTTATATAGTACTATCTCAGCCGTATGATTATGGTATTGTTCTGCAGGGGCTTGAGGAGTTATCTCTTTACCTTCAAACTCTATGCGATAACAGTTAGCAAAACGGTTACGAGTGTTTCTATAATAACTCTTTGGAATATCCCAATAGGTAACAAACTCATGTACCGCTTCATCGCCAAATACATAAGGGCATTTCAGCTTGTAAGTGAGCATTCTCATTTCGGGACAATTTTTTACCCATAAACTAAAACTATTCGACAAATAGCAATAACCATTATTCTCTCTCTCCATTCCTATTCCGGGACGGTTAACATCAGGTTCAAAGCCTGGCCGAGCCGGAACATTGTAAATGTCATTATCCCAATTCTCACACGGTTGGGAAACAATAATATCCAGTACGTATAAATCATCCTTTACTGAGCCTGCCTGAGCCTGCTCTTCAGCGACAAAACACCACTCCAAGCCAATCCCTTTTACCAAATCATTACCGGAAGCATCCTGAAAATTCAAGGCTAAATTATAGGTAATAGTTTCCGGTTCATGGTCGGGAAAGAGAAAACAGGAAGAAAAATTCATTATCACAAATACTAATAAGCCTGATATTTTTAACGTTTTCATCGCATTTATATTTATGGTTTATCATTGTTTATCCTGTTTTCAAGACGGCGTTTGTGTGCGATCGACGCACAGGCCTGTATCGCATCGACGTATATACTATGCCCTCGAAGCCCGTCGCCCTGCTTTTGTATAAAAGGATTGCCATAATCGCTATTTGTGAGTGGTTGATTTGTTGTTTTCGTCATTCAGCAAACGGTTTGCCGCATTCACCAGATAGATATAGTTGGGCGCCAGCGGTATCACGTATTCGTTTTCGCCCCAGAGGAAAGGGTAGTCGTCCCGATTTTCCGGATAGTCGGGATTCAGGATGCGGATGCCCGGCACAATGCCGCCGGGGATGAAGGAATAGTCGGCGCGGTTGTTGCCGTAAGCGATTTTCTTGGGTTGCGCCCCCACGCCGGAAACAAACGACAGGTTGTGCGCCGGATGGCATCCGTAAAGGTAGTTCAGCGCCCGGTAGATATATTCCGGGTGAATCAAATCGGGGAACAGGCAGTACAGATTATAATTCAGATTGGCCATACCGATGATACCGCCGTTGCCGGCCCATCCCGCCGGACTTATCGCCACGCCGAACGGACTTATCGAATCGACGGCCGCCAAGCGTTCGCCGTAGGCTTTGACCGCCGGTTTCAGCTTCGCTTTCAGTGCATCGCCCATATACGGCGCTATCTGTGTCAGGATAGACAGGTTTTGCTCGATATTCTCTTCAAGCGTGGGCAATAATTCGTCGATACGCGCCTTATAGCGGGCGTCGCCGACGGTTCGCCACAGTTCGACGGCGGCCAGCAACTCGGACTGAACGCCGAAACCGCGGACAAAAAACGGCTGGTTCTGCTCGTCTTCTTTCGGGCGACGGTGTTCGTCGTTCCAGATGTATTGCGCCACGTCGAGACATTCTGCGGCAAAATCGTCGTTGTATCCTTTCAATACGCGGGCGGCGGCCGCCAGCGAGGAAGCTGTATTATAATTCAGGTGCGACGAGCGGTTGGTGAATGCCCAGCGGTCGTCGGGAGTACCGCTGAGGTTATCGGTTTTCGTTACCGCATCGCCGAGATGCCGGTACTGGTAGAGGTGCGATTCGTTGATGCCGGCGATGGCGTAACCGACGGAGCGCACCTGCGCCGCCAGTTGCAGCGCGCCGTGTTCAATCTGTTGAAGAATGTCGGGCTTGCCGTCGGGCACATGAATCTCGACGTAGCGCGTCTTTTGGTTGACGGTCGTCTCGTCGCGGTCGATGCCGAAGGTTTCATAAACGCGCACCAGCGACTGCACGGTATTCTGCTGCGAGGGCGTTTGTATATCGAAATCGCCGGCGTCGAACCAGCCGCCCACGTTCAGACCGGGGATGTGTTGCAAAGGCTTATACTTGTTTCCGGTGATACTTCCCTGCCGCCATCCGTCCCAGTGGATGCGGTTGAGCGGAGCTTGCAAAGCGTCGTCGAGGTGCGGCGCGCCGTGCCACCCGCGGTAGGCTTCGCGCACAAACAGGTGATCCATCTGCACCGGCATAAACACGTCGAGCGTGGGAAACCATGCCCGCTCAAACACGTCGTTGGCTATCGGGAAGGGCGCGGTGCGTTGGTCGCCGTATTCGAGTTCGTAAATACCCGGTTCTTTTACCTGCGAAAAGTCGAATTGCAGGTAGTTATACCGCAAATACCTTCCCCATACTTTCGGCTTTCCCGACAGCGCCTTTGTGCGGCTGCCGTCGTCGTTGATTTTCCACAGCGAAATGGGGGGAATCAGCTTGTCGTTCTTGTCAAGTTCTACCACGGCGAGCTTTGCCTGCGAGGGATGGTAGCCCACCTGCGAATACGAAATCACCGGCGTGCGTATCCAGTCGTTC
>JAITAH010000182.1 GCA_031284225.1 Dysgonamonadaceae bacterium
AGCGGGGTAACAAGCATCGGTAAGTTTTCGTCGGTAAGCGAAGAACCTACAATGGAATTGCTTGGCGAATTTTCCAAAAAATCGTCGCAGGCAACAAGCGGAAGCATTGCTGCAAGTACAAGCAAGAAAATTATTTTATTAAACTTTTTCATCTTTCTTCAAATTAAAATGTTACATTAAGACCAAAGGTATAAATACGCGGTGAGGGGTAGCGCCCGTTGTCCACGGAAATAAGTTTGGATCCGTTATAACCGCTGCTTTCGCCAATTTCAGGATCATAACCCTTGTATTTGGAAAAAGTGTACAGATTTTGCAGATTTACATAGACACGTACATTGTTCACGACTATTTTCTTCAATAGATTTTTCGGCAAGGTATATCCCAACGATACATTTTGAATGCGCAGATATGAACCATCTTCGATAAAACGGTCGGAAAATGCAAAATCGTAATCGGATGTTGCGGTAGATAGCGGTAAGCGCGGAGCATGAGGATCGCCGCCTACAACCCGAACATTGCGATAGTCATTCGGCCCATTGGGGTCGATCAAATCAATTTTAGCATAATCGAGAGCGGACGCGAAAAGATTGGATATGTTACGCCGCGGATTATTCATATAACGGCTCACATAATTTACTACATCATTTCCGTAAACGCCCGTAAGTTGAATACCTAAATCAAAATCTTTGTAGGAGAACGAATTATTGATACCGTAAGTGAATTTCGGTTCGGGATTACCGATAATTGCGCGGTCTTCCTCCGTTATTTTTCCATCGCCGTTTTGGTCTTTATAAATGTAGTCGCCAATCCAAACGCCCGAAGTTTCGTTGATAGGGAGTAAACTGCCATCGCTCAAAGTGGTTACGGCTGTGCGTACCACATTTCCATCTTTGTCGATGTGATAGAAATCAGTCGCTTTTTCAAAACGCCCGATAACCTGATAGCCGTAAAATTCGCCAATTGGCTGGCCAACGACCGTACGGTTAATGATGGTTTGTCCGGTCATGCCCCAAGCATTGTCATCAACACGTCCGTACATTGAGTATTCCGAATCGGAATTATCACCCATTTCAAGCACTTTGTTTCTGTTCAACGAGAAATTGATGCTGGTATTCCATTTAAAATCCATTTTATTTATATTCAATGAATTAATTGTCAATTCTGCTCCTCGGTTTCGCAAAGATCCGATATTTGACCATGCCAAATTTCTGCCGGCTTGAATGTATGTCGGCACAATGCGCTGCATCAGCAAACCTTCTGTCATTTTGTTATACCAATCGAATGTAATGTCGATCCGCTTGTTCAAGATGGACAAATCAAAACCGGCATTAAACATATTTGTTGTTTCCCAAGTTACGTTTTCATCAAACATGTTTAAAGCATAGAGTCCTGTGCCCCAAGGTGTTGTTTGAACGCCATATTTCATCAGATATGAAAAATGGTCGCTGTCGATATTCTGATTACCCATGCCGCCATAACCCAAACGAAATTTCAGATTGTTAATTTCAGGCACATTTTCGAGGTATTTTGAAGCTCGCCAAGCAAGAGCGACCGACGGAAAAAGACTCCAATATTTACCGGGTGCGAAATTAGAAGATCCATCTCGTCTAACTGTTGCCGTAAGCAAATAAGTATCGTCGTAGGAATAAAACAAGCGTCCGAATGAAGAAACCATCGGAAAATTGCCCGATTGTCCATCGGTGGCTGCCGTGGTAGCATCACCAAGCGTTAAGTCGGGATAATTATTCGTTGGAAATCCCTGTCTCAATCCCCAAACGTTGCTCCAGTACGATTTGCTGAATTCCATACCTGCCATTACCGTGAAGCGGTGAACAGTATTAATCGTTTTGTTGTAAGTCAGTGTATTTGCCCAGTTCCAAAATTTGTTGTACTGCTTTTCGACACGGCGCGTATTGTTTTCATTGAATTGTGTTTGCGATAAACGATACGTCGGTTGAAAACGGTCGGAATTGGCGAAATTAAAATCGAAACCAAGTTCTGTCCGGAATGTCAATCCATCCAATATTCCTTTCGGGGTAAGTTCCAGATATCCATTTCCACGCAACCCAAGACGTTCTACACTGTTTTTAATCAGCTTCGCCATGGCCATGGGGTTGGTCGGCATAAATTGTTCATCCGCAGCGGAAAATGTTCCGTCTGCATTTTGTGCAGGCACATCGGGCGTACTGCGAATAGCTACCTGTACCAAATTTTGGTCATTATTCGTCAGTTGTTGAAAGGTATTGGACAAATTGAACGTAACACCTGCTTTTGCCCAAGACTTTACTTGAGAATCTACATTTCCGGACAAATTATAGCGTTGAAAACCCGATCCGACTGCAATTCCTTCCTGATTGGAATATCCTGCTCCTATATTATAGGTAGATTTGTCGGTACCACCCGAAATTGACAAGCTGTGATTATTCATAAATGCCTGATTAAAAAGTTCTTCCTGCCAGTCGGTGCCTTCGCTCAGCAAATCGGGACGAACAAAACTGTTGTTATAGTTAATCATCCCATTTTCAGCCAGAACATTACGATGTTCGGCATATTGACGTAAGTTGAGCACGTTCAAACGGGAAGGTATTTCCTGCCAGCCCATATAACCGTTATAGGTAATTTTCGCTTCACCAGCTTGTCCGCGTTTTGTGGTAATCATAATTACACCGTTTGCACCTCGAGAACCGTAAATAGCTGCTGCCGAAGCATCTTTCAGAATATCCATTGATACAATATCCTGCGGATTGATGGAAGCCAGCGGGTTGGTAATCCCCGAAGCACCTTGAATGGCGACTCCGTCAATCACATACAGCGGTTCGGTAGTAAGATTCAAAGAGGCTGTACCTCTAATTTTTACCGAAGCGGCGGCGCCCGGCATACCAGAAGTTTGGGTTACCTGAACACCGGCAGCGCGTCCTTGCAAGACTTGATCCAGGGTGATCGTTACCGACTTCTGAATAGCTTCGCTTTTAATTGAACTAACAGCGCCGGTCAGGTCGCTCTTTTTCATGGTACCATAACCGATGACGACGACTTCGTCCAGCGTCTTTAAGTCTTCTACGAGTGTAACATCAATTACTCTCCGGCTTCTTACCGTAATCTCTTGTGTAAGATACCCCAAATAATTGAAAACCAAAGTTACTTTTTCGTCCGGAACCGCAAGGGTATAATTACCGTCTAAATCGGTAACCGTACCGGTCGAGGTTCCTTTCACGGAAATGCTAGCCCCTATAAGCGCTTCTCCGCGTTCATCCATTACGGTTCCGGAGATCGTAATCGATTGTGCGAAAGAAAGAACGGGAAACAAGAGAAAAAGGCATAAAAGCCCTGTTTTTGCTTTAAAAATGTTCCTCATAATATTTATATTAATAATAATAAAAATTTAAATTTCGTTACAAAGATATAACCTCCTCCGAAAAATTTACATATAAACAGGTGCAAAGATTTGCGTAATTGATAC
>JAITAH010000340.1 GCA_031284225.1 Dysgonamonadaceae bacterium
GAGCATGTCGGCTACGATCCCAACAGAGTACATTACACGTTGCATAGCAGGAAATACAACTGGTCAAACGGGGACAATCCACGCACGTTAAGCGTAAACTGCTACAACGTAAATACGGAATTTCATATCTACGCCCTCGAATGGCACGAAGACCGGATTGAATTTTATCTGGACGGCGTGCGGAAATACAGGGTAAATAAAAACAACGGCACTTGGGAAGAATGGCCTTTCTTCCATCCGTTCTATCTGATTCTCAATACCGGCTTCGGAGGCGGCTGGGGCGGCCGCGAAGGAGTAGATCTGAAAGGACTTCCTCAAGACTATGTCATCGATTATGTAAGAGTTTATCAATAAATAATGAAGATATTCGTCTTTAATCTAATATCTTATAAATTACAAATTAATAACAGTATTAATCATTCTAAATTAAAAAATTATGTGTAAACAAAAACTCACAGCAGGGATAATTGCCCTGTTTTGCTTCTCAACAATGATAGAAGCGCAAACTGTATTTTATGTTTCAAAGAGCGGCAGCGATAACAATAACGGATCGGCTTCGGCTCCTTTCGCCACAATGGAAACAGCCGTACAAAAGGTAAGTGAAAATGTTGAAACCGTCATTTATGTACAGGAAGATGCAACATTCAACATCAGCAAACTGGATCTCTTGAATAACAAAAAGGTTTCGATTATTGGCCGCAATACCGTTTTTCTTGCCGACGACGAACCCGGTAAAAACGGCCAGCGCATCCTGCGTGCAGGCACAGACTGCGATTTGAAAGTAAAAGGGATTATTTTCAAAAACGCCCGCCAAGTAGATTATTTTCCGGGCGGCGCTGTCTTCTTCCTTGGAAACACCTTGGAAATAGACAGTTGTAAGTTCTACGACAACGAAGCCGGTTCCGGCGGCGGTGCGATTGCCAGTCGGGGAAAAACAGTGATTGTGCGAAATTCCTATTTTGAAGGCAACCATACACTCGGCGGCGGATCGCAGGGCGGCGCTATCCTGCAAAGCGGCAAAAACGATGCAACAACAGGATGCTCGCTCACCGTAGAAAATTCCACGTTTTACAAAAACGTTCTGGATCTGGGCGATCAGGGTACCGCTATCGGCCTCCGGGACGGCTCGAAAGGGTTAGCCAGCCCTTACTCCAACGTGGATTATGTAGTGGTCGTCAATTGTATTTTTCTGGAAAACACTACTACGACCCCTTATCAGGCGGCAGTAGATGTTTCCGGCGGAGATACGGAAACTTATTTGATAAACAATACCTTCTACAAAAATGCGGGAGCGCTTCGCATAGGCATTGCTTTCAATCCGGTCGGTTTGATCAATAATGTAATCTTTGCAGAAAAAGCGGGAATCTTCGGTTCATTGAGTGTAGCAGATGGCAGAGAACCGGTTATCGCTTACAATAATATTATCGTGGGAGGAGAAAGAGGCGTAAATGAATTCATGGACGATGAAGCGTTAGACGCACAAAAAGAGGCTAACAACAATATTGTAACCACGCTAAATCTCTATCCGTGGTCGAATGTAGCATTAGCATCTGCCCTTTCTACGGACAATTTTGTTCCCTATTTGCCCATTACTTCCGAATCAAGCACATTGATTAATGCCGGTCTAAACAATTCGACAGATGCAATCGGGCAAAACCTTATCCCGTCGGCAGACGTTCGCGGAAAGGCGATAGACGACGTCAAAGACATCGGCGCTTATGAATGGGGAGTGAAAAGCGGCATTATTCATTCCGCACGGATTGACGCTTTCGACGTAGTCCAAACAAAAGATTATATATGGATAAAAAACCGGTCGGGCAACAAAGCACAGCTTACCGTCTTCGACGTGGCAGGTCGCATTGTGTATTCCGGCACCGTATCACAATCCGAATCCATCGACAAAAATAAATTGACAAAAGGCGTCAACATATTTATACTGAGCAACGAAAATAATACCGTAGCAAAAAAAGCGTTGATATATTGATAAATATATAAAAATAGAAGACAAATCGGCGAGGAATGGGTAAATATCATCTAAAGAAGTTGATTATGAGCAGGAAGGCCTTTAGTCTTCCTGTTCATAACTCATAACTCATAATTCATTTATGTATGAAACATTCATTTTTAACAAAAACGTTCAACATTCTTTTATTACCTTTCTTTTTTTCCGTTTCGCTGTTTTCCCAGCAAAAAATGATTGATAACAGTGAAATGGAAAATTTTATCAAGGAAGTGATGTCCCGGATGACACTGGAAGAAAAAATCGGACAGCTCAATTTGCCGACAGGTGAAGATTTTGTTACGGGACAGGCAAAAACAACTCAACTGGCCGATAAAGTAAAAGACGGAAAAGTCGGCGGAATTTTCAATGTCAAAGGTGTTGAGAAAGTCAAAGAAATGCAGCGAATAGCGGTAGAAGACAGCCGCATGAAAATTCCATTGATTTTCGGCATGGACGTTATTCACGGTTATCAAACCATTTTTCCTGTTCCGCTGGCGCTTGCTTCCACTTGGAATATGGAAGCCATTGAACAGTCGGCGCGGATTGCAGCCATTGAAGCAAGCGCCGACGGCGTCAACTGGACGTTCAGTCCGATGGTAGATATTACGCGCGATCCTCGCTGGGGACGTATTGTGGAAGGAGCCGGAGAAGATCCTTTCTTGGGAGGAGCTGTAGCCAAAGCAATGGTAAGAGGATATCAAGGTGATAACAGCTATGCTGAAAACGACCGGATAATGGCTTGTGTGAAACACTATGCTTTGTATGGAGCAAGCGAGGCCGGCAGGGATTACAATACCGTAGATATGAGCCGTATCCGTATGTTTAATGAATATATGTATCCATATCAGGCTGCTGTAGAAGCCGGCGTTGCCAGCGTAATGACTTCATTCAATGAAGTGGACGGCATACCGGCAACTGCAAATAAATGGCTGATAACCGATATTTTGCGAAATAA
>JAITAH010000378.1 GCA_031284225.1 Dysgonamonadaceae bacterium
TTCCACCGGTCGGTTTCTTCCAGAATGGTTTTCAGGATACGGTTATCCAGCGATTCGATGGTTTGTATTTTCAGCGCCGCATTGCCTTCGTGGCCGGCTTCGTCGCTGGCTTCCACGTGAAGGTAAACAAAATCTTTTTCCCGCAAAGCGTCTAAGGCGGCTTGTGCTTTCCCTTCGTAATTGGTATCGTAGAGTCCCGTGGCTCCGGGTACGTTAATCATCTCCAAGCCGGCATATACTCCGATGCCTTTGATTAGATCGACCGCAGAGATAACAACTCCCGAATGGATGGGATACCGTTCGGCCAGCGTTTGCATTTGCGGTTTATACCCCGGCGACCAAGGCCAGATGCTGTTGGCCGGGTCTTTTCCTTCGGCTTTCCGCCGGAGATTGACCGGATGATTTTCCAGCAGCTCCTGCGACCGGCGGATCAGCGCGTTTAAGGCGTCGGCGGTGGCTTCGGCTTCGGGCGTTTCCGGCCGGATCAGGACGTTCTCAAATTCCGTGCCGGGCACATCGTGCGGAGGGGTGCAGTGTATGTGTTTATTGCCGGTTTTCCACTTCAAGAGATGGCGGTAGGATACTCCGGGAAAAAAATGCGCATTGCCCGATAGCTGTTCATTGAGATACCGTATTAATATAGCGGCTTCTTCCGTGGAAATATGGCCTGCAGAGTGATTTTTAATTTTCCCGTTGTCGATGCAAATCAGGTTGCACCGCATCGCCAGTTCGCCCGGCTCGATCGCCACACCCATACTGGCCGCTTCCAGCGAACCGCGGCCTTCCAGTACTTGTCTGGGATCGTAGCCCAAGACGGATAAATTGGCGACTTCGCTTCCCGGCGCCAAACCTTCGGGGATAGTGTAGAGCATTCCCGATTTTCCCCGGCGAGCTAATTCGTCCATCCATGGCGTTTTTGCCGCTTGCAAAGGGGTTCGATTTCCTAAAGCGGAAACCGGTTCATCAGCCATACCGTCGCCCAGAATGATAATGTATTTCATCAATAGCTTCCCTGTTTCTATTTATGGATGCAAAAATAGATAAAATTTTCGGTTTTGTACGAAACTTGCGATTCTTTTTACCACAGATATACGTGTCGGAAAAAGCGAATTTGATACATTTTGTTTATAGTGTGTTTGGAATAAAAATAATTGTATAAATTTGCGCTCATGTCAAATACCTATTTTCAGTTCAAACAATTTATTGTCCGACAGGACTGGTGCGCGATGAAAGTCGGAACCGACGGCGTGTTAGTGGGCGCCTGGACGGATTGCTCCGGTGCGAAAACCATTTTGGATGTCGGAACCGGTTCGGGCTTAATCGCTTTGATGCTGGCGCAGCGTTCGGACGCCTTGATTGACGCTATCGATATGGATGAAAATGCCTGTCGCCAGGCCGGAATCAATATCGAAGGTTCTCCTTTTGCTTCGCGTTTGCGAGTTGTGCATCAGGATTTGTTGCAATATTTCCCCGGAAAGCCGTATGATTTGATTGTGTCGAATCCGCCCTACTTTGCCCATTCGTTGAAATCGCCGGATTTGCGTCGTACTGCCGCCCGCCATACCGATACGTTGAGTTTGGAGAATTTGCTGGCAAAAAGTTATCAGTTATTATCCCCGGCCGGACGTTTGTCGTTGATTTTACCGGCCGGTAATTTCGATGAAGTTCAAACGATAGCTACCCGCGTCGGTTTTTACCTTACGCGGAAAACGGCAGTGAGCGCCGTTGAACATCGTCCGCCCAAGCGGGTGTTGCTGGAATATGCGAAAACCGCCGCTCCTCTTACGGAAGACGACTTTTTTATCGAAACCGCCGACCGTACGTACAGCGCCCGATATGTCGAATTAACGAAGGCGTATTACCTGAAAATGTAAGTATCTGTTTTCAGAGCGGGGTAGCCTGAACGGATTGCGGCCGCAAAACCACGATGCCGGTGTTGGACGGTATTCCTATACAATAGTCCATTAGCGATTCGGGGTTGATGATGACTTTCATCTGTTTGGTCGAGGCATGAATAAACGTCAGTTGACCCTTATCCCAATATGCGATGGCGACGTGCGAAATATCCAAGCCCGGAAGACTGGTAACGAATCCGATAATATCGCCGCTTTTGATGAGCGACTGTTTGTTTCGGATTTCATTTTTGGGAAGGTAGTGGTAGGTGGTTCGTTGATTGACTGTTTGTTCGATACCTTGCATCACCGCTACATCTTGCGGGTTGTCTTTCAGTGCGGGATAGCGTTCGGGATGCGACGACATAAAATAAAGATTCGTCCGGAAGCGCTTGCCGCCCAGCGCATACGTAATATCTTCAATGATTCCCCGGCCGGCATTATCGGTTATCCAGTCGGTCGTATAGTGCAGTCGCGAGGTGTAGCCGTTGAGGATGCCTCCCCGGTAACGGATGGATTTCAGTTGACGGACAAAGTTATCGTAATCCGGCTGGGGCGACTGGGCGGTTCGACTTAGCGCTAAGCAATTATCGACTAACGTCATACAATCCAGTTCTTGCAGGTTGATGACCAATGCTTCTTCCCTGTTTCCTTCCAGCGTTTGCGCTACATAGGGAGTATTCAGCAGCGATAGAGCGGCTTTGACGATTAGTTCGTTCGGCGATGTAAGACCTTTGACGGAATTGATGTATTTGCGGAGGATTTGTGTGTTTTCGGCCTTCTGTTTATCAATCTGCTGCGCGTGAATGTTGATAGCAGACAGGATAGCCAACCATAAAATCAGGTTCCGTTTCATAATTCCGCTTTTTGGATAAAATATTCGTTGAGTTCGGCAATTGTTTCGGGCGAATTGTGCATATCTTTCAGGACGACGCCTTTTTCCAGCAACACGACGCGGTCGGAAATATCGGTGGTGTAATTCAGATTATGGCTGGATATGAGCACCGTAGTTCCCTGTTCTTTGTTCATTTTCAGAATCATGTTCCGGATTTCGATTTGCGACGAAGGGTCGAGGAAATTAAACGGTTCGTCCAGAATCAGCACTTCCGGTTGAATCATCATGGCGGCGATGATGCCGATTTTCTGCTTGTTTCCGGCCGAAAAATTACGAATGTATTTCTTTTGTCCCAAAATTTCGTCATTCATAAAACGGGCGAAACGGGAGAGCCGTTCCTGCAAATCATCTTTGCTTAAGCCGCAGGTTTCGCCGACAAAATCGAAATATTCTTCCGGTGTGAGAAATTCAATCAGGAAACGATTGTCGATAAACGAGCCGGTATAGGTTTTCCAGTCTTCCGACTGGCTTACATCCACGCCTTTGCTCAGCACGCTGCCCGAATCGGCTTTCAGTAAGTCGAGAATCAACCGGAAAAGGGTGGTCTTGCCGGCGCCGTTGTTACCGACCAGACCCAGCAAGGCGCCTTTCGCTATTTGTAATTCGGGAATGTCTAAGGCGACTTTATCGCCGAACTTTTTAACTAAGTTGTTGATTTGAAGTTCCATATTTCTTTGAATTTAGGAGTTGCGGAAACCATCCATATTAATGTATTTGCGTTTTAAGAAGCGTTTGTAAATAGCTTTCAACCAGTAGGAAGCCGTCAGAGTGAAAATCAGGCCGGTGATGAGCATGAACAGACGGGTGCCCGTTTGTCCCCAGAGGGATTGAATAATGAGAATCAGAATGACGGGGATAAACATCGTTATCATCGTAATAGCGATCATGTTGCCGGACTGTCCTTTCCAGTTCATCATGCCCTTGTCGAACAAATCGAAATGGGTTTTGTTGTAAACCGCATTCTGGAAAATGATGAAGTAAATCGGCCCTGTGGTGTACAGGAAAGCCGATAGAAGAAACATCAGGTCGATTTTTCCCTGAATGGCAGGTATTAACAACAGAATAGTAACCAGCAGGGAATAGGAAGAATACAGAATGTATTTACTTTTCAAAAGATCGAAAGGGGAAGAACGGCGCGTCATCAATCCGTCGAAAAACGACGATTCGGAAGTGAAAATGTATTGCCCCATAACCAATCCGAGAGCGCCGAACGTTAAGATGCCATACAGATACATCGCAAACATTCCCATCCCTTCGGCGCG
>JAITAH010000005.1 GCA_031284225.1 Dysgonamonadaceae bacterium
AGGAAATTGATTATGGCAGTTACAATGGCAGATATCCAGCACTTGCGCAAAATGACCGGCGCAGGCATGATGGACTGTAAAAATGCACTGAACGAAGCAGACAATAATTTCGATACCGCGGTAGAAATCATCCGTAAAAAAGGACAGGCGGTAGCCGCTAAACGCGAAGACCGCGAAGCATCCGAAGGGTGCGTACTGGCGGCAACTAACGGCGAATTTGCCGCCATCGTGGCCGTAAAATGCGAAACCGATTTTGTAGCCAAAGGTCCGGATTTCATCGCCATGGTCCGGAAAATTCTGGACGCAGCGCTGGAAAAACAACCGCAAACGGTCGAAGCCCTCGCCGAATTATCTATAGATGGCCGCAAGGTGCAGGAACTGATTACCGACCGCATCGGCGTTACCGGCGAAAAAATGGAACTGGGCGCTTATGCCTTTTTATCCGCGTCCGCTACCATCGCCTACATTCATCCGGGAAATAAACTGGCAACAATTGCCGGTTTCAATCAGGCGGGAGTGGAACTTCAGGTGGCGAAAGACGTAGCGATGCAAATCGCCGCCATGAACCCGATTAGCGTGGATAAAGACACCGTTCCGGCCGAAATCGTAGAACGTGAAAAGAAAATCGCCCGCGAAAAAGCCATCGAACAGGGAAAACCGGAAAATATTCTCGACCGCATTGCCGAAGGCGCTTTGCAAAAATATTACAAAGATTATACTTTGCTTGCTCAGGATTTCGTGAAAGAACCTAAAATCACGATCAACGATTACTTGAAAAAGCAAAACAAGGATTTGACGGTTACCGGATTCCGGCGCGTCAACCTGAATGTAGAATGATACTCTCTCTATCTATATGTGTGGGGAAGGTCTTCTGTGGTTAGAAGGCCTTCTCTTTTTTATTTTATCAACTTTTTCGGCGTAAATATTGTTCTTATGAATAATAGAACACGTTCGAAAACATTTAAAAAGAAAAAGCAATGAAACGAATGGTATTGTATGCAATGATCGCCGTTCTGGCCGGCAGCTTGTATTCCTGCAAAAGCAGTCGACAACCGGAACAGCCGAAAGCGGAAACCGCTTCAGACGGATTAAGGGATAAACAATGGAAGTTAGTCGAAATTCAGGGACGTCCGGTTACCGCGTCCGAAGCTCATATTCTATTCAATGTCGATGGAACGGTGAGCGGCAGTCTGGGTTGTAATACTTTCTACGGGAATTATACGGCTCTACAAGAATCGCGCATCCGTTTTTCCAATTTAAGCAACACCCTGAAAATGTGCATGGATATGACGGTCGAAGACGATCTGAAACGAGCGCTGGAAATCGCCGACAGCTATCAGTTAACCGACCGTCAACTCATACTGACCCGGGCGCGGATGGCTCCCCTGGCGCGGTTTGAAGTTGTTTCCAAATAAAAATTATTGTTTCAGCAGTTCTTCCAGTTTCAATAACTCGTCGCGATAGTGGGCGGCTTCCAGAAATTCCAGGTTTTTGGAAGCCTCCATCATGCGTTTGCGGGTTTGTTCGATGGCTTTTTTAAGCTGATTTTTGTCCATCTTTTTCACTACGGGGTCGGCGGCAATCAGGATGTTGGCCGGCAGTTCGAGATAGGCGGCGCTTTCTGCCGGCGTTTTACCGGCCAGCAGCGAAGACGATTGCAGGCTTTTCCGGATTTGTTGCGGGGTAATGCCGTGCTGTTCGTTGTAAAGCAACTGTTTTTCTCGCCGGCGGTTGGTTTCGTTTAAGGTTTTTTGCATGCTGTCCGTTATTTTATCCGCATAGAAAATCACTTTCCCATTAATATTCCGGGCGGCGCGGCCGGCGGTTTGCGTGAGGGAACGATGCGAACGCAGGAAACCTTCTTTGTCCGCATCCAAAATGGCAACCAGGGAAACTTCGGGGAGGTCCAAACCCTCGCGCAGCAGATTAACGCCAATCAGGACGTCGAAAACGCCTTGTCGGAGTTTTTCCATAATTTCTATCCGTTCCAGCGTATCGACATCGGAATGGATATAAGCCGTTTGGATATTCATGCGCGTAAAATAGGCGTTCAATTCTTCGGCCATTCGTTTGGTGAGCGTAGTTACCAGCGTTCGCTCGTTTTTTTCCGCCCGCAGATGGATTTCTTCCATCAAATCGTCGATTTGGTTCAGGCTGGGGCGCACTTCAATCACGGGGTCTAACAAGCCGGTAGGACGAACGACCTGTTCGGTAACCACTCCTTCGCACATTTCCAGTTCAAAATCGGCAGGCGTAGCGCTCACAAAGATTTTTTGCGGCGTAAGGGCTTCAAATTCATCGAAAGTGAGCGGGCGATTGTCGATGGCGGCAGGCAACCGGAAACCGTATTCCACGAGATTGATTTTGCGGGAATGGTCGCCCCCGTACATGGCGCGGATTTGCGGAACGGTTACGTGGCTTTCGTCAATCACCGTAAGAAAATCTTTGGGGAAATAATCAATCAGGCAAAAAGGCCGGCTGCCGGCGGGACGTCCGTCAAAATAACGTGAATAATTTTCGATTCCGGAGCAGTAACCCAATTCCCGAATCATTTCCAAATCGTAAGTTACCCGTTCGTAGAGACGTTTTGCTTCTTCCATTTTCCCCTGGGAATTAAAGAAGTTTACCCGTTCGCCCAAATCTACGCTGATTTCCTGTACGGCCAAATGGATTCGTTCCTGAGTAGTAACAAAAATATTTGCCGGATAAATATCGTATTGTTCAAAATTTTCCAAAGACCGGTTGGTAAGCGGATCGATCGTATATATTTCTTCAATTTCGTCGCCCCAAAACAGTACGCGTACCACGAGATCAATGTAAGAAAGGAAAATATCTACCGTATCGCCATTGACCCGGAATTTGCCCCGCGTAAATTCGATCTGGTTGCGAGAATAAAGACTTGCCACCAGTCGATGCAAGAACTGATTCCGCGGGAAAGCCATTCCCCGCCGGATAGAAACCACATTTTCCCGAAAATCTTCCGGATTACCGATGCCGTACAAACAGGAAACGGACGAAACGATAATCACATCTTTTCGTCCCGAAAGCAAGGCAGACAGGGCAGAAAGACGCAAACGGTCGATTTCGTCGTTGATCGAAAAATCTTTTTCAATATAGATGTTCGAGGAGGGGATATACGCTTCCGGCTGGTAGTAATCGTAGTACGAAACATAATATTCTACGGCGCTTTGCGGAAAGAAAGCTTTAAATTCGCTGTACAACTGGGCGGCCAACGTTTTGTTGTGGCTCAAAATTAATGCCGGTTTCTTCGCCTCGCGGATAACATTGGCAATGGTAAAGGTTTTTCCCGAACCGGTTACCCCCAGCAATGTTTGGTACGGTAAATTTTGCTGTATTCCTTCCGTCAATTCCCGGATTGCTTGAGGCTGATCGCCCGTTGGCCGGTAATCGGAGATTAATTCGTAGTCCAAATTATTTTATCAGCGCTTTTGCGCGTTCGATGTATTTTTCGATGGAAGCGGCTTCCTGCGATTGCGGATATTTCGATTGGATGGTTTTATAAATTTCCAACGCTGCTTTGTAGTCGCTCAGACTTTCGTGCGCTACTGCTTCTTTTTGCAAATAAACCGGGCTTAATAGCGAATTGTTTGCCAGATTCGCCGCTTTCCGGAACGCGGAAACAGCTTCTTTCACATTTCCCAGATTCACTTCACAATCGCCGGCAGCGCCGATTACCTGAGCGGCAAACAACTGGTCTTTCCCTTTATAGCTCTTCAAGTTTTGCAAAGCGTCTTCGTAAGCGCCTAAATGGAATTGGCAGAAACCGGCGTAAGCCTTCGCCAAGTTGGCCGACGAGGTGCCGCCAAATTCATCTATTACGCCTAAGAAGCCGATATATTCGATACTGTCGCCATTCAAAGCTGTTTCCCATTGCTGGTTGGCAAAATAATTCTGACCCGGGAAAAGGGCGGCTTCCGCATTTTTTTCTCTGGGAACCAAATAGTAGTGACGGAAGACAATGATGCTGACTACAATTACAATCACTACAATTACGCCAATTAGGATGTGTTTTAAATATTTATCTACAAACTGGTCTGTTTTTGAAAGAATTTCGCCTACACTTTTTTCGGCTTGTGTGGGTTGCTCGCTCAATTTTGTTTTCTTTGCCATATAGCGTTTAATTTATTTTTTATCTATGGAGTGCAAAAGTACATTATTTGTAAGAATAATGAAAATTTTTTATTGTTTTTTTTACGGCATCTCCGGCAAATGAGCTATATTTGCGGAATGAAATTTCTATTTGTTGTTCAGGGGGAAGGACGGGGACATCTAACGCAGGCAATCACGTTGCGGAATTTGTTAACGAAAAACGGGCATGAGGTAGTGTCGGTACTGGTCGGCAAAAGCAACCGGCGCGAATTGCCGGCTTTCTTTTTTGAAAACATTCAAACACCGGTGCATCGTTTCGACAGTCCGAATTTTCTTCCCGCCGCAAAAAACAAGAAAGCGAATATCTGGATGAGTTTGGCTTACAATCTTCCGAAATTTCCCCGCTATATCCGGAGCATCCGGTTCATCCGCAAGCATATCCGGCAATCGGGGGCGGAGGTTGCGGTCAATTTCTACGAAATCATGATGGGATTGACGTATGCCGTTTTTCCTGCCCGAATTCCTTATATCAGTGTTGCTCACCAATATCTTTTTCTGCATCCCGACTATTGTTTTCCGCCGAATGAAAGCAAAATAGAACTGGCGATGCTGAAATTATTTACACGCCTCACTTGCCTCCGGTCGGCACGCATATTCGCGTTGTCCATCGAACAGAAGAATCCGGTCCCCAAGAAGCGATTGACGATTGTTCCGCCTTTGATACGAAATGAAGTCCTGCAATACTCGCCGGTCCCCGGCGATTATCTGCACGGATACCTCTTGAATGTTACTTACGCCGAAGATATTATTGCTTACCAGCAAGCTCATCCTGAAATTAAAATGCACTTTTTCTGGGACAAGAAAGCGGCTTTGGAAGAAACTGTAGTGAACGATCATTTGTCATTTCATACGCTCAACGACAAATTGTTTATCCAATTTATGGCCGGTTGCAAGGGATACGCCACCACGGCGGGGTTCGAGTCGGTGTGCGAAGCCCTGTATCTCGGCAAACCCACACTGATGGTGCCTACTCATATCGAACAGTCGTGCAATGCCTGCGAAGCGGCGGCAGCCGGCGCCGGAATTGCTTCGTCTTTTTTCGATTTGGATGCGCTTCTTGCTTATATTCCTCGTTATCGAAGGAATGAGACTTTCCGCACGTGGATACAGCAATCGGAAGTCGTCTGGATGCGGGAATTAAATACGGCCTTCGTCGGCGTATGAATAAAATTTTCCGTCGCAGACAATCACATGGTCTTTCAAATCCATATCCAGAAATTTTAAGCCTCGTTGCAATTGAACGGTTACCGCATCGTCTTCCGAACTGGGCGACGCCTGACCCGAAGGGTGATTGTGGCAAAGAATGATACTGGTAGCCAAGTGCATCAAAGCTGCTCGATAAATGATTTTGGCGTCCACGATCGTTGCGGCAATCCCTCCTTGACTGATTTTCATTTTATCAATCACTTTGGAAGCGCGGTTCAGGAACAAGACCCAAAATTCTTCGTAATACAAATCGCATAGCAAGGGGGAAAAGTATTCATACACATCCATGCTGGACAGGATTCTTTCGCTTCGCCGGACTTCTTCGGCTTTGCGGCGCTTTCCCAATTCGAGGGTGGCCACGATGCTAATCGCCTTCACTTCGCCGATTCCCTTGAATTGCATTAACTGCTTGACGGAAAGTTTTCCTAATTGGTTAATGTTGTTATTCACCGATTGCAGGATTCGTTGCGATAAATCCACAACACTTTCTTCTCTGCTTCCCGATCCGAGAATAATGGCTAACAATTCGGTATCGCTCAACGCATAAACGCCTTTGTGGAGGAGTTTTTCACGCGGCTGGTCTTCGGGCGACCAGTCTTTGACGGACAGTTTGGCTGGATGAGTCATAATTCGGTAGTAAAAGGTTTGAGCATCGGTTGAGTAGGCGGGTCAAGCCCGCCATCCCGTTGTTTTATTTGGATCTGCCGATATAGGAACCGTCGCGGGTATCTACTTCAATTTTTTCGCCTTCGTTGATAAACAGCGGCACGCGAACCGTTGCTCCGGTTTCCACCGTAGCGGGTTTGGTGGCATTGGTAGCCGTATCGCCTTTCAGACCCGGTTCGGTATAAGTAATAGTCAATACCACGTGCGCCGGAAGTTCGGCATACAGAATCGTTTCGGAATCGGCATGTACCACCACTTCGGCGATATCGCCTTCTTTCAGAAATTCCACTCCGGTAATGCTGTCTTTGGCAATCGAAACCTGTTCGTACGTTTCCTGATTCATGAAGTTGTAACCCATATCATCCCGGTACAGGAATTGGTAGGGTCGCCGCTCAATACGCACTTCGTCAACTTTGACGCCGGCATTGAATGTTCTGTCAATCACGCGACCTGTGGTTACATTTTTCAATTTTGTTCGCACGAAAGCCGGTCCTTTTCCGGGCTTCACATGCAAAAATTCTACAATATAAAAGTATTGTCCGTCAATATCCAGACACATACCGTTTTTGAAATCCGCTGTATTCGCCATTTGTTCAATTTTAGATTCTTATTCTTTTATGATTTGCCCGCAAAGGTAGCTAATTTTTCTTTATTCATCCAACAATATTTAAGAGTTACTGCCGTTTTAAGAATATAGCTAATTTAATTTACTATTTATGCGCAAGCTATACAGCCTACGGATATGTGCATCATTGTAACTTACCGGTGTCCGATGCGTTGCAAGATGTGTAACATTTGGGCGAATCCCACTATACAGGAAAAAGAAATTACATTAGATGAAATCCGGCGCCTTCCCAACGTAAAATTCATTAATCTGACGGGAGGCGAACCTTTTGTTCGCGAAGATCTGGAACAAATTGTCGAAATCTGTTTTACCAAAGCGCCACGGGTAGTGATTTCCACTTCCGGCGGGTACGAAGACCGGCTCATGGCTCTCGCCCAACAATTCCCGAACATCGGCGTCCGCATCAGCACCGAAGGACTGGCCGAAAAGAACGACGAACTACGGGGCCGTCCGGGCAGTTTTGAAAAAGCCATCCGCATCCTGAAAAAGTTTAAATAGATGGGAATGAAAGATATCGGTTTCGGAATCACGGTTTCCAACAGCAATTCGGCTGATATGCTGAAACTGTATAAACTGTCGAATTCCTTAGGAATGGAATTTGCAACGGAAGAAGTCTGCGGAAACTTTGAAAAACTCATCAATCTTCAGTTAAAAGAGCCGCATCCGAAATCGTGGTTCCGGGCGTATTTCAACAGGGGGTTGATTAATTATATTCAGGGAAATCTCCGTCTGTTGCCCTGTGAATCCGGTTTAGTGAATTTCTTTGTCGAACCTTACGGCGATATTTATCCCTGCAACGGTTTGGAAGAAAAATACTGGCAGGAAAAGATGGGAAACATCCGGAAACCATTGGTTTGGTCTGTAACAAACAAAATCCGCAACTTGGCGGGTAAACCGGCGATCTTAAATCTTTGCAATCATTGCCGTCAATGAAAATTGTAGTAACCGGAACAAGGGGAATACCAGACATTCTGGGAGGCATCGAAACGCATTGCGAAGAAGTTTATCCCCGGATAGTAGCTCTCGGATACGATGTAACGGTTATCCGGAGAAAAAATTACACAAACCACCCGCTTCAGGAATACAAAGGAGTAAAATTAATTGATATTCAGGCGCCACACATCAAAGCGCTGGAAGTGATTGTCCATACTTTCCGGGCCATTCACGTAGCCAAATTCAAACTGAAAGCCGATGTGCTGCATGTGCATGCCATCGGCCCCGCATTGGCAATCCCATACGCCAAGTTGTTGGGAATGAAAGTCGTATTTACCAATCATGGACCGGACTACGAACGGGAAAAGTGGAACTGGGCGGCCAAACTCATGTTACGGATGGGCGAAAGGATCGGCGTCCGGTTTTCCGATCAAATCATTGCCATTTCCAACGTTATCAACGACATTTTGCGGACGCGGTACGGACGGCAAGATGCGCATCTCATTTACAACGGCACCTCTCAGCCCGCCTTCCAGAACGACCCCGAATATCTTCGCACCTTAGGAATCGAATCTCGGAAATACATTTTGGCGGTGGGGCGTTTTGTTCCCGAAAAAAACTTCGATCAATTGATTCGTGCTTTTACCGCCGTTCAAAATAAACAAGATTACCGTTTAGCGATTGCCGGCGCCGCCAATTTTGAAGATATCAATACCATCGAACTGAAAAAATTAGCCCGGAAATACCATATTGTGCTCACCGGGTTTATTAAAGGGGATAAATTGCACACCCTGTTGAATAATGCTTCGGCGTTTGTTTTGCCCTCCTCGCACGAAGGCTTGCCTATTTCCTTGCTGGAAGCGATGAATTACGGCTTGCCGGCGATTGTCAGCGATATTCCGGCCAACCGGGAAGTGCATTTAGCCAAAGAAAATTACTTCCGCGTAAACCGGGAAAGCGAACTGACCGAAAAATTACAACAACACATTCTGCAAGGCTATCAACCTGTGCACTACGATATGCGGCAATATAACTGGGATGAAATTGCCGGCCAAATCATGGAGGTATATCGGTTGCTCAAGTAAACCGCAAAAAACGTATCTTTGTTCCCTGAATGAATTTTTATGTACCCGTTACGTAAACAGATACGCTTTATTGTTCTCGCATTGCTACTGTTCAGTCAGGTCTCGCAAGCCCAGTATGTATTCCGCCATTGGGATATAGCGGATGGTTTATCCGACAACCAGATAAGGTATTTTACGCCAACGCCCGACGGGCGAATAGCCATTCGCACGGTTTCCATATTGAACATATACAACGGGGCGACCTTTGAGCATTTCTATCACAACCGGCACAAAAGGTATAAATGGAGCTTCAATCGCTATCAGATATTCAAAGAATACCACGATACAGAGGGGCGAATGTGGATGAAAGCGCCCGGTTACCTGTTACTTTTCGACTTGAATACCAATGAATTTATCTATGATATCGACCGCGAACTGCATCTGATGAATATTGACCGTAAACTGAAAAACCTGTTCATCGACGAAAGTAAGAATTATTGGTTTTTGACGGAAGATAATGTTTTTATCTTTTATGATATTACGCAAAAACAATCTGTAATTATCGATGAAGGCGATGAACCGTTTACGCAAAAGTATGGTATTCCCGAAGAGATCGCTCAGTATAAGAATCTGTATTATATTCTATATTCCAACGGTTTATTGCGTTGCTGGGACAGCGCTTCGCGGGAATTTGTCGGACGCGACACTTATTTTGTGGGGAAAATATCCGATATTACAGATCGGTTGAGCATCCATCCTACTTCGACCGGCGATTTATGGCTGATGTACAACAACGCCGTTTGCTATTATAACCGTATTGATAAAACCTGGCGCGAAGTAGTAGGCATCAAAGGAGCTTCCAACTTTTTTACCTGTATGGATCTGGATACGGAAGGAAATGCCTGGATAGGAACTTCGTGGTCGGGATTGCGGAAGATCGATGGAAAAACATTTGCCATAGAAACCATTTCGGGATTGAAGCTGAGCAATAGCGGCATATTGAATAACGATATACAATGTATCTATGCCGACGATAACGGCGGCGTATGGGTAGGTACACTGTGGCAAGGCGTCTGTTACTATAATCCGAGTATGTATAAATTCGGTTTGATTCAAACCCTTCATAACGGGACGCCGGTTACCAACGAAGCCGTCCGGTGCCTGTTTGAAGATGAAGATAGCAGTATTCTTATCGGCACTACTACCAACGGACTGAGGCGTTACGATCCCTCGACCGGAAAGATTGCCAAAGCGTTTAACGGACTCATTACCAACGACCTTTGCCTTTCTCTTTATCGCGACCGCAAAAACCGCTTGTGGGTAGGAACTTACCTCAACGGGTTTTACTGCCTGGATGGAAACCGTGTAAAAATTTATAATCGATCCACCGTAAACATGGAACTTTATCCCAATCAGAACATCTCGCGTGCCGTTTACGAAGATCCGAACGGACGTTTTTGGGTAAGCGTGGATAATGAAGGAGTGGGCGAACTCAATCTGCTTTCGGGAAAAATTTCCATGCTAAAAGACAAACACCCGGAAATTGCTTTCCATAAAATTGATTATAATTTTTATCCCATAGACGATCACTGTTTTGCGGTCTATGGAGAAAACGGAATCTACTACTACAATACCCGGACAGACAAAGTGTTTATTCCTAAAACAGACGACCCCGACAGTCCCAAACTGGCCGATCCTAACATTCGCTACTATTGCATCTTCAAAGACAGCCGCGGCTTGGAATGGTTCGGCACCGAACAGGGTATCCGGATATGGGATGACCTCAAAAAGAAAGTTTATATTATCGACGTTAACAACGGATTGTCCAATAACTCCATTTCTTCCATTCTGGAAGGCAACCAAGGCGAATACTGGATTTCAACGGTCAGCGGAATCGCTAAAATTGAAATAAAAGAGATTCCAGAAGGTTATGACTTTTCGGTAATCAACTACAATAGGCATGACGGATTACAAGACGGGAAGTTTTACGATCGTTCTTCGTTGAAAACCCGTAACGGAAATCTTTATTTTGGAGGTCATCACGGCGTCAACTGGCTGAATCCCGATAATATGCAGTACAATAAAAAGAAAAGCAAGCCTGTATTTACCGCTTTCCGTCTCTATAATCAGCCCATCAGGGAAAGCATCAAATACAATGGGCGCGTTATTCTTGAAAAGTCGGTCGGTTATACGAAAGAAATCCGGTTGAACTATGCAGAAAACTTTATTACTCTGGAATTTGCAGGGCTGAATTATGCAAATCCTTCGCACACCTATTACCGCTATAAACTGGAAAATTACGACCTCGACTGGAATGAAATACTGACCTCCGGAACGGGCGTCGCTTCATACACCGGATTGCCGCCGGGCAAGTACCGCCTGATTGTCTATACGGCTAACAACGACAAAGTGTGGGGCGACGAAGCCGCGGAAATTTCTATCTGGATTACTCCTCCGTTTTGGGCAACGGTTTATGCCTATTTTTTCTACGCATTATTGCTTTTATCCAGCATTACCGGCTTTATCGTCTATCTCAACAAGCGGAATAAGAAACGAATAGAAGAACGCTACATTGCCGAAAGGCAAAAATACAAAGACGAATTAAACCAGATGAAATTCCGTTTTTTTACGAATATAAGTCATGAATTCCGAACGCCGTTAACATTGATAATGACCCCTTTGAGCAGTTTAATACAACAATATGACGATAGCTCGCTGAAACAAAAACTATCTTCCATTTATCGGAATGCCGAAGATATGCTTGGATTAATCAATCAATTGCTTGATTTCCGGAAACTGGAGATGGGCGGCGAGAAACTGAAATTGTCCTGTACCGATTTCATTCAGTTTATGGAATATGTACACGCTACCTTTATGGAATTTACCGAAAACAAATCCATTTACTTTACCTTTGAAAGCGCATGTAAGCAATTGTTTATGTATTTTGACCAAAACAAAATTCACAAAATAATCAATAACTTGTATTCTAATGCGTTCAAATTCACGCCTGCGGAAGGACACATCTCTACGATGCTCTCGTTGATAGAAGAAGGAGGCCGGGAATTTGTAAAAATTACGGTGTCGGACACCGGATGCGGCATCGATGAAGCCGAACAGCAAGCGATTTTTGAACGTTTTTACCAAAGTTCAAATAATCAATTAGACAAAATCGGTTCAGGCATCGGTCTGCATCTGGTAAAAGAATACGTCGAACTTCATCAGGGGCGCATCACAGTCAACAGTAAACCGAACGAAGGGAGCGTATTCACCATTTACCTTCCGACGGATTTGGCGCATGTAGAAACGGCGGAGATCGACGAGGGTGCATCTATACCGTCCCAACCGGCGGCGCCCGACCAACAGCAAAAGACCCTGTTGATTGTAGAAGACAATCACGAATTTCGTCGCTTTTTAGCGGAGCAGTTGAGCGGTAAATTCAATGTTCTGCAAGCATCCGACGGCCGGGAAGGCGAAGAAATCGCCTTGAAACAGCATCCGGACTTGATCGTTTCGGATTTGATGATGCCCGTAGTGGACGGACTGGAGCTGTGTTGCCGGTTAAAAAATAACATTCAAACCTCCCACGTCCCGGTTATTTTACTTACCGCCCGCCTGTCGGACGAAGCCAAGATTGAAAGCTATAAAGCCGGAGCCGATTCGTATATTGCCAAACCGTTTAACTTTGAGGTGTTGGAAACCCGTATCGAAATGCTGATCGAACAACAGGAAAAACGAAAAAAACTGTTCCATAAAACCATCGAAATCACGCCAAGCAGTATTACCACCACTTCGCTGGACGAAGAATTGGTCAAAAAAGCGTTGCTGTTGGTCGAAAAAAACATCAACAATCCGGACTATTCCGTCGAAGAGTTAAGTTCGGACATTGCTATGAGCCGGAGCCAGCTCTACCGCAAATTTCATTCGATACTCGGTTTATCGCCCAACGATTTTATCCGGTCCGTCCGTCTGAAACGTGCCGCCCAGTTGCTGAAAGAATCCCAATACCACATCTCCGAAATATCCGACCGGGTCGGATTTAATACCATCAAATACTTTAATCGCTATTTCAAAGACGAATTTGGCGTTACGCCTACCCAATACAGGCAAAACAAGTAATCGCAACATTTTAATCCTCTCTGCTTTCTATTTCCTTCCGTTTGTGTATCATTACTGATTTTATGCTTACTTTGCAACAAATCATACCCAAATTTGGGACAATTCATCCCATCCTGTCGTTTCGTTACCCATTATCTTTGCGCTATATTTACGTTTGTTAATTTAATCTAATTATCATGAGTAAAATTAAAACAAAATTCAAATCATCGAATAGCAAGTGGAAAAAGTTTCTATGCTTGCTGGTAGGCTTGTGCATGTATTCAACTTACACCTACGCACAAAGCAGTGTAAAAATCAGCGGAAGAGTTACGGACAGCGGCGGCGACGCGCTGATAGGCGTAACCATTTCCCTGAAAGGCGCTCCCGGCGGAACCATCACCGATGCGAACGGGAATTACAGTATAACAACGCCGACAACAGGCGCCATACTGCAATTTTCGTATATCGGCTATGTTCCGCAGGAAATCCCGGTCGGATCAAAGACGGTTATTGACGTGGTTCTTCTTGAAGACACCAAATCTTTGGACGAAGTAGTAGTAGTCGGTTACGGTACGCAAAAGAAAGCCACTCTGACCGGCGCCATTTCCCAGATACGGGGAGAGGAGGCGTTTAAGGACCGCGGTATTAATAATGTATCGGTTGCCTTGCAAGGAGAAATCCCCGGTCTGACGGTAACCCGCAGTTCGACCCGTCCCGGAAGCGAAGGCGCGGAAATGAAAATCCGGGGCGACATTTCAGTTAATGGTAATTCCAGTCCGCTGGTACTTATCGACGGGATTGCAGGTTCGCTCGACGAACTCAACCAGATGGAACCCAACGACATCGAGAACATCTCTGTCTTGAAAGACGCTTCGGCAGCGATTTACGGAGCGCGGTCGGCTTCGGGCGTTCTGCTGGTAACCACCAAACGCGGTAAAAAGGGAGTGTCAAAAATTACTTACAACGGTTCGCTCAGCACAACTATCAACGGCATTCAACAACCGATTACCAGCAACGAACAATGGCTGGATATGTTTTATGAAGCGCAATATCAAGATGCCCGCGCAAGCAATCCGACTTTAACTACTACCGAAGAGATTAAGAATGTGTTTAACTGGTGGATTTTGGCCAGCGGAAGCGTATTGCCGGGCGTAGATGCCAACGGAACAACCTACGACAGGGAAGAATTATGGAAAGCCTTGCGCACAGGTCAGACATTAACCTTGACAAACAGTGGGAAAACCTACCATTATCAGCCCAATCAGTATTTGATGGATATCCTTTACGGGAAGGCTACCTCCCAGAAACACTCCGTCAGCATTTCCGGCGCCGACGACAAATTCGGATACATGGCCTCTCTCGGCTTTGCCGACAATCAGTCGCAATTGAAAGTGGCCGAAGACGGCGAAAAAAAGTATAGCGGACGTTTGAATATGGATTATCAGGCAACCAAACTTCTGAAATTAGAGGCGGGAATGTCGTATGAAAAGCGCGATATTACTACCCCAAATACCGACGTAGGAGCAGGATACTACGACCCGTGGTGGTGGGCGGTAACCAATGAAAACGGACATTTCTACGACACTTTCGGCAATCGAAATCCGGTAGGCGGACTGGTGGACGGCGGTGTAACCAAGACCGGATTCATCACTTCCCGTTCCAACCTGAAAGCAACCCTCGACCTATCGCAACTGCTGAAAGGACTTTCCGTATCGGGGACAGGCGGTTACAAAACGGTTCAGAAAAATATCCAAACATTGAAGAATAAAATTCAATACTACGACTGGGCAGATGTGCCGACAACGAACCGGCAATCTCCCGGATCGCTGAGCGAAGAAGCGCTTACATGGACAAATGTAACGCTCGGCGGTTTTGTTAATTATGAAAATCAATTCAACGATGCACATAATGTCTCCGTCATGCTGGGAACAACAGCCGAACAGGAAGATTACAAACGCATTTTCGCCTCCCGCAATCAGGGTCCAATTTACGAAGGAGCTGATTTGGTAAACCTTGAAACGATGATTAGCGGTACCAATAACGGCGCTAACGGCGGTCAAAGTTCGTGGGCATTTTTGTCTTACATCACCCGACTGAACTATAATTATAAGGATAAATATTTGGCTGAATTTCTCGGACGCCGCGACGGTTCTTCCAAACTCTATCCTGACCAGCGGTGGAAAAATTTCTATTCCGCATCGGGAGGTTGGGTCATTTCAAATGAAGATTTTATGCAATCATTGAAAGTACTGAACCATCTGAAAATCCGTTATAATTACGGAAAAACCGGCAGCGTGGAAGGCATCGGCAATTACGAACGTTTTGCCACCGTCAGCACAAGCAGCGCCTATTTCGGCTCAACGATGGCTGCTCAACCGGCGCTTTCCCTCGGAGGAATGACTTCGGCAACCCGAACTTGGGAAACCATTCTCAGTCATAATGCGGGATTGGATTTCGGTTTCCTCAACAATCGACTCTCCGGCTCGTTCGACTACTTTTCAAAGACCAACGAAGGAATGTTTATTTCGGTTACTTATCCATCCATACTCGGCGCATCGGCGCCCAAGTCGAACAACGGTAAATTACGCACTAACGGATGGGAACTGGCGCTTAACTGGCACGATAAAATCGGATCGCTCAAATACAACATCGGCGGTTTTGTGGCGGATGCATCTTCAAAAGTACTTGAACTCGAAAATAATGAAAACGTTCCCAATCCGGGTCGGAATTCCAACCGTCTGATAGGAATGCCCCGCGAAGCCATCTATGTGTACGAAACAGCCGGCATATTCCAGACGCAAGAAGAAGCCAATGCGTATTATGATAAGTATTACTGGACGGATGCAAGCCATACGGCTATCAAAGCCGGTAATATTCTCCCAGCGCCAAGAGAAACCGGAACCAACCGGTTACGTCCCGGTGCAAGGATATTGGTTGACAAAAACGGCGACGGAGTGATTTCTACGGAAGACCTCGCATATGCCGGCGACGCTGCTCCCAGAATAACTTTCGGGATAAAAACCGGTCTGGAATGGAAAGGCATTGATTTCCAAGCATTTTTCCAAGGCGTAGGTAAACAGGTCATCTTGCGTACAGGCAATATTTATGCCCCGTGGGTTACCAATTACATGCTTCAAAACGCTTCGTTTATGGGCAAGATGTGGTCGGATATCGACATTCCAAGCCCACTGGGCGGAAACCTTATCTCTGCCAATGCAAATGCGGATTTAACAATTGCTTCACGCGACAACGCATTCAATAATTTCAATTACCAAAACAAGGATGTCAGCGTGCAACATTCAAAATACATCCGCCTGAAATCCCTGATTATCGGCTATACAATTCCTCAGGAACTGACGAAAAAAGTTGCTCTGAACAAAGTAAGAGTGTATTTTTCCGGCGACGACCTCTGGGAATGGACAAAAGTCAAAGACGGTTATGACCCTGAATACGGCGAAGGCTCGAACAATACGTTCCCTTTTAGCAGACTGCTTTCCGTCGGTTTAGATATTACGTTTTAATTACGAATCACGAAAATTTATGTTTTATTTGTTAAATAAAAAGATATGAAGAAGTTAAAGAAACATCATATTTATCTGTTAATTACGTTAATCGCAGTTCAGACATTCTCATGCAGCGATTTTCTTGACAGAGAACCGTTATCACAAGGTACGGAAGCAATTTTTTTTCAAACTCCAGACCATTTCAAACAAGCGGCAAACGCTTTATATAACCTCGAAGGCTGGAAAGATTATAATGGCGCCGACTATTATAAAATGGATCAGGGTACGGATATTACAGGTTTTTCATCCAATGGCGGCGGTTCCGTCGGCGAAAGCAACTGGCATTGGGACAGACCCTACGGATATATCCGCAACTGCAATATTCTTTTGGAAAAAGCAGAAGCCTATACCGGCGACAAGCCGGCCATTAACACCTCCGTAGGCACGGCCTATTTTTTCCGCGCGTGGCAACATTTTTACCTGCTGCAATATTTCGGCGGAGTACCTGTGGTTAATCATATAATGGATATTGACGACGAAGTGATTTATGGTCCCCGCAACAGCCGTTACGAAGTGGTCGACTTCATCATTAAAGACCTGAGAACCGCCATCCCTCTGCTTCCCCCGGAAAAAGAAATAGCTGCGGCAGATAAGGGAAAAGTCAGCCGGGAAGCCGCCAAAGCATTTCTGGCAAGAGTACTGCTTTATGAAGCGACTTGGGAAAAATATGTTCCCAATATCGCCTACGACCTCGACGGCGATGGCATACAGCAAGGCGCAGGCAAGGCAAAACCCGAAGGCTATCCATCCATTACCGAAATGCTGACCGAAGCAAAAAAATGGTCGGGCGAAGTAATTACCGAAGCCGAAACCGGTACTTTTGCACTCTGGAACGAATGTGATTCCCTGAGTTATTATTATATGTTCAATATTGACGACAAGGGCGGAAACCTGTCCAATTTCATGAACAAAGGTAAAGCAACCAACAAAGAGTTCATTTTCAGCGTAAAATACGATTATGATGTAAAACGAGGCGGTGTAAATTTAGCGCACACCATCTCTGCTTGGCAAGGCGGCAACATCAGCGCCTATTTAGGTGAACTGTTCCCGTGTCGCAACGGCTTGCCGATTCGTATCAGTTATACAGGCAATATAGCAGACGCACAAAACAATCCTGAATTTCTCGGATTCAGTCATTTCAACGACGAGTTTCGCAACCGCGACTATCGCTTTATCGGTTGCGCGTGGCTTCCCGACCGGGTATCGTGGATGACAGACCCTGCTTACGGTATCCCCAATACGCAAGTGGGCAAACCCTACCCCGACCCCGTTTATCCCCAATCACTCTATAATCCGGATGACCCTGCCTTTAACAGTAAGGCGGCTGTGTATGTGCCGACACTTTTCGGTGGAACGCATAATGCGTATGGAAGTCGTAAATACATGCCTGAAGGACCGAACAGGGCTGAAAAAACAGAATCGCCCGACTGGCCGCTCATCCGTTTAGCCGATGTGCATCTGATATATGCCGAAGCAACTGTAGAACTGGGTAACGGGCAAATTTCCGACCAGGATTTGAATTTCTCTATCAATAAAAATCGTACCCGCGCCCGTGTTGCTCCTCTGACAAATGCACTGATTGCAAATGTTTGGGACGCCGGTTGGTGGGATCACGAACAAAACAAAACCGTCTGCAAGAAGATGAATATGCTCGACGAAATACGTCGTGAGCGCACCTGCGAACTTTTCGGCGAAGGTTTTCGTGAAAACGACCTGAAACGCTGGGGTGTCGCCCACATCAACCTGCGCGGACAGAAACTCGGCCGGTTCGTTTATGGTACGGAATATATGACCGCCACAGCCAATGATGCAACTTATCACGGGCAACCCTGTTATCAACCAGACAGATTCCCGTTGACTAACGGTGTTTACGAAGGCAGCGGACCGAACGACCCCGATTACGGCCGTTCGATTGCAACTTTGCCCGGTAATTTGCTTTATTCGCAACGAGATTATCTTGCGCCGATTCCTCTTGGACAAATCCGTCTTAACGAAGCGCTAAAGCAAAATCCCGGCTGGTGATGGTAGAGTAACAGTTTTAAGGTAAAAAATATTAATTATTAAGGGGAGAATATCTCAACTATTTCAGATATTTTCTCCTTTTTAGTAAGTTTACATTATAAAATAACAAAATATTATGGCAAAAGCAATTGAATACATTTGGAAAATCTGGCTGCGTCTGAACTTTTTGACGCAGGATGTGGAAAACGACTATACAGGCGAAGTTTCCACAATGGGACATACGGTTCGCAACGAAGACATTGCAAACCGTATCGTTAAAGAACGCTCCGAGTTGCGCTACGAAACGATTCTGGCAATACTCAACGAGCGCGAC
>JAITAH010000001.1 GCA_031284225.1 Dysgonamonadaceae bacterium
TCTTGCCGCATCCGTTCGAGGGCTTCGGGGGAAAGGCGGTTTTCGAGTTCCTTCAAATAGTTGGCATACGCCGGGTATTCAAATTCCTGTTCGGTACTCAATCCGTTTAGCCCCACGTCCTGCAATGCCCGGCCTTCCGGATCGAACGCATACACCTGCGATTGCTGTTTGGGAACGTAGCCCCAGACGGTTTCTTCCACTTTGCTTTTGTCGCCATCGACGGGCAAGCCGTTTTCAAAGAATTTTTTTTCATCTTTCAGAATATCTTCCGAAATATCTCCCAGATTGAAATACAGATCGCCGCCCGGCGCGTTGGGTTCGTAGATGAACGGGTTGAGCATCCAAAATTCGATGTGTTCGATGTTGTTGGCTTCAAAGTCGGTTTGTCCGCTTTCGATTTTACGGAAGACGCCGCCCCAGCGGTTTTCCGGCGATGACAGCGTGCCGTCGGGATTCATTCCCACGGCGTCCAGATTGTACGGCCCGCGTTCTTTGGGATAAAAAGCGAGGTTCAGCGCCGGCAGGGTGGAAGCTTCGTTGTAGCGGATATCCTTGTTCGGAAATAATTCTTCTTCCCGGATTTCGCGCACGTAATGATTCGATAACTGTTCCTCATCGTTTTTGATGTGCGTGGGCGTAAGGGACGATTTGCGGGTAAACAGACCGTCGATGTAATACCATGCCAGCAGCGCCCGGTTTTTCCCGTAATCGATCGTGTTCACCTGGCGGGATTCGGGAAAGGAAGTCGGCGTCGCCGACAGGAACCATCCGTAGGGCGACCGCAAATCGATGGTCATTTTGGCGCGCTCAAAATCTTCGATATAGGAATAGTCGCCGCCCCACTTGCTGCGGTAATGACCCGGAACCAATCGGGCATATTCCGCGCTCAGCGTGATTTGCGAAGGCTCCGTCAGATCGACTAAAGGCAGCTTATCCACGAGATTCGTCAACCATTGCGATTGGGTGGTGTAATTGGTATTGAAACCGAATAGCGTATTGTTGATCGATTCTTCGCCCGGTTCGGTTTTCATGGTTACCGGCATCTCGCTCAGGTTCATTACCGTGGCGCCCAGATTGAACTGGGGCGAAAAGGCGTAATTGAGGTTCACCCCCATCATGGTTTTCCGCTGCATCCCGAAAAGCGACTGGTCTTCGGACGAAGTCTGAATATTGGCGTCGGCATACGCCGGATTGATGATCGTTACCTCGCCCGTCGCATAATTAACGGTATAATCCTGGTTTTCTTTCAGACGAACGCCGTTGGCGGTAACCGTTACCGACCCGCGGGCAATATTCATCCCGTCTAAGGTAATGTTGCTGCCGCCGGAACCTTTGTATTCGCCGGTCAGGATGAATTTATTTTTTTCGGCGGTTTGCCGGGCAACCGTCAACGTCGAATCGTACAATTCCTGATAAACGTATTTATCGGCAAGAGCGTCGGCAGCAGCCTTATCGGCGGCGCCTTCCGTTATTTTTTTTCGCAGGTATTTCCCAAAAGGTTCAACGACCGGAAAAATGATTTTCCCTTCGGACGGCAATACGGTGAAGTTTTCCACATAATCGAAAAAGCCGTCGGCGTGCGGCTCGTTGCGTGAATCGAGGCGATCCAGATTTTCCACGCGCAACAACATCTGGTTGGCAATGGCGCCTTCGGTGATGTAGTTCAGATATACGCCGGCGGTATCGCTTTGGTATTGGATATCTAAGCGGAAACGATCTTTTTCGACGCCCCGTGAGTTGATTGTATAAACGTTTTTCATCATCAACGGCCAACCCGGAGCGGCGGGCGATTGCGAAGCTCCTTTAAGCAGTTTCAGGTAAAGATTATCGCTGGTGCGTCCCGGATTATCGTTCGAGAACTCCCCAACCTGATAGCTTTGTCCGCGGTATTTGTAGGAATAGGCGACCGCTAACGCTTCGTCGGGTTGCAGTTGGATGCGCAAACTGACGTATCCCAGTTGCGCGTTGAACGTATATTCGGAAGTCTCTAATTTGCGGGCGTTTTCGATTTTTTCATAATCCTGTCCGCCGGTAAATCCGCCGGCCAACAACACTTGATTTACCTGGCTGATGTCTCTCGCTCCCGGAAAATCGGTAACTATCTTATTGTACAAATTGTTGGCGCGGTTGTCCGGCAGCGATTCCTTGCCGGGTTCCGGTTGCACTAAGAGCGGATGGCTGATATGGCTGTATTCGCCCAAATCGGCAAACGCGACGATGTTCCGCGCCTGATCGTAATTCGAGCGTTTGTTGGTAATCCACACTTCGAGGTTATCGATCAGGATGCCCGATTGAATATACGGAAGTTTACTCATAGCCTCGTCGTAGATATCCGGAAAATAATGTCCGATAAAAAAGTGCATATTCTCATCGTAGTTATCCACCGTAATTTCAAACGGCGTGGTTTGCACGCTTCCTTTGGAAGAAGTGGAGTGCGATTGCGAATTTTGCTGCGAAAACAGCGCGTCCACCGTCAGCTTCCCAAACTGTAATTGCGTTTTGATACCGAACAGGGCAGCGCCGCCCCGGATGAGCGAATTGGTGGTATTCATACTGACGTTTCCGGCTTCCAGCAGTTTCACGATTTCATCTTCTTTCCCGTTATAAGCCAGTTTCAGTTTTTTCGTATCGTAATCGTAAGTCGATTGCGTATTGTAATTCAAATCGAAATTCATTTTATCGCCGATGGAAGCCTGAACGGAAGTTTGAATCTGCGGATCGAAATCGAACGCCCAGCGATCGCGTTGTCGTTCGGTCATGGTCGGGTCGCCGGATATGGTATGCGTAACGCCGATTTTAGTCGTGATGCTTCCTTGCGGTTGAAGGCGCACGCCGCCCGGACCAAAAATTTTTTCCGCCGGCCCCAAATCAAAATTGAAGCCAAAGCCGGACAGCGCATCTTTTTTCCGGTCGGCTTCGCCGGTAAATTCCTCATCGTTTCGGGATTTGAAATAAGCGTTCATACTTTTTTCGAGGGAATAGCGCAAATATTCTTCCCGCGTCAGAGAAATAGGAGTTGTCAAATCTTGTCCGCCGATTTTGGAGCGCAACTCGTAGCGGTTGGTCAGCGGATTGTATTCAAAATTCCGGTCGAAATCCACCGGATTCCGCAGGTCGATGGGATAAACGGTTTGCAAATCTTCGTACGTTGGGGGAACCGTAGGAGCCACGGGATACCGAGCCGGCACCGTGTCCTGTGCCGTTTCCTGTACCGCTTCCACTTCGGGAATTTGCGAACTGATAGCGGTCAGATCCGCCTCCAGTTCATAAACCATTCCCGTCAGTAAAGCCAGAAAGCCCGTAAGGATATATTTTTTTTTGTGCTTCATCCGGAGATAATCCTGCGTAATAATAACGAAAAAAAAAGAAAAAGCGTATGAAACACGCCAACTATCTTTAATTTAACCGTTCTCGACAGGGGGTAGCCTAAAAAACATCCGAATTGTTCGGCGTTTAAGTTTTCCTGCCTAATAATGCGATATTAAAAAGGATAGCCTACCGCAATGTGCCAGGCAAAATTCTCGTTCAGATTGGGATGCAGAAGCGCCCAACGCTCTTTGCCCCGTTTGGCCGGGTCATAAGCTTTTTCCCCGCAATCGAAGCGAATCAGGAAATAGTCGAAATCTAAACGCAAGCCCAGTCCGTAACCGATGGCGATTTCTTTGTAAAAAGTATCGAACCGGAATTTCCCCTCTTCCTGTCCTTCATAATCTCGTATAGTCCAAATATTTCCCGCGTCGATAAAGGCCGCCGCTTCCAGTTTCCAGAAAAAATGGCTGCGGTATTCGATGTTCATATCGAATTTAATATCGCCCGACTGATTGAAAAAAGTAGAAGCCGCATTCGGAACATACCCGCCCGGCCCCAATTCTCTTACTTGCCATGCCCGGACGCTGTTGGCTCCTCCCGAATAATACCGCTTCTCGAAGGGCAACATCTTCGAATTGCCGTAGGGATAACCGATTCCTCCGCCGATTCGCCACACGATTGAGTTCTGCTCGTCGATGACCAGATTTTTCGTATAATCAAACGATCCCTTCACAAATTGCGCAAAAGGCGTATGAAAGAGCTGGTAGATACCCATAGCGTCTTTTTGCCATCCCAGCAGCGATCCCAGTCCATACATCAGATTCCCGGACGATTCCATCGACAATCGGAACGAATGAGCATTTTGTCTTTTTTGATCGTTGTCGAATGTCGAATGATAGAACGTATAGCCCATTCCCACGATAAACTGATCGGTATAACCGAAATATTCGGCGTTCGTCGGCAATTTATTCATAAAAACGCTGTCCTTGCGGGGAAGATAAACGTAATCGATATCAAATATATCTAACTGATGATTGGGAGCTTGCTTGGTTCGACCCTGCCACTGGTAACGGATGCTGCCGGAAAGTAACGTCCGGTCGTATTCGGGACGGGTTTGATAATTGTAACTTGACGAAAATTCGGTAGAAGTCTGCATTTGCCGTAAAAAGTCCGTCGGAACAAAGGGAAACAGGATTCTCGGCGTAAGAATAGACGCTTCCACGCCCAGCTCCAAATACGGATTAGCAAAATTATTGATGGCTTCGTATGCCCCCCGTATCCGGAAATTGAGCGCTTCGGCTCCCCGGAACAAATTGCGATGCATATAGTTGATGGAAGTAGCCACACCCATATTGCCCTCCGTATTCGTTCCTTCGATAGAGTAAGAAACCGTTTGTTTTTGCGCCGGCAAGGTCAGAATATAACAATCGAGCAGGGCAGAATCGTTCCGCATTTTTTCGTTGTACTGAATTTGAATATTATTTAACGCCCGCAAATTAGAAAACGATGCGTATGTAAAATCCTCCTGGATTTGGGAAGATTGCTTTCCCGGAACAATAAAACAGTTATTAAATAAGGTACGCAGTTTCAAAGACGGTTTTTTCCCGGTATAAAAAATGGTATAACGGTTTTGCGTAATACTTTTTTCACTGGAATAATCATTCAGATTGACCATCCGTAACGGGTCGTAATCTAAATACAAAAACACCTGGTCGTAAAAAAAATTCTTATTGGCGGAAAAACCGGTAGAGTCATTTGAAATTCTCATGTTCAGTTTCAAATCCACCGCATGGCAGTTGATCGCACTGTCGGCGTCGTAAGTAATGTTCGTTTTGGTAAATTTGAAATACCCGCGGTTTTGAAGGAGCGAAGTCAATCGATCGCGCTCGGCGTCCAACCGGTTGCGGTCGAACAACCAGCCTTCTTTGACTAAGGGAATGCGCAACGAAGCCGCTTCCCCCGGAATTTGTTCCGCGGGTTGTCCGTTGTCGCCGTATAAATCATGGGCTATTGTGCTGTCTTTTACCGAAACGGAATAATGCCGAATACGGTATGGCGTATTCCCCTGAATCCGGTAAATCACCTGCACTTTTTTGTTTTGGAAAACCGTTTCGGACGAGACGTCGGCATGAATATATCCCATGTTGATCAACAGTTTGCGCAATTCGTTTTCCGTTTTAGAAACCAGGTTGGAATCGTAAATCACCGGTTCTTCCCCGATTTTCCGGATAAAACGATTGTGCCATTTCGTAGTATCTTTTCCGGATAAATTATACACCTGAAGCATAGTCTTGTATAATCCGAACATCTTAAAATTGGGTTGCTGACGCACATAAGGCTTCAACTCCATACTTTTATAACCCGCAATGTCGGATTCGATTTGTACCTTGTCCAGCAAATAGTCCCCTTCCGGAATAAATTTAGTTGATTTACAGGAAAATAAACCCAACAGAATGATAACCCACAAAGAATATTTGATAAAACCGGTTTTCATGCAGGCAAAGATACGCATGATTTTCCAAATAAATTGTGTAATTTTGCACTTTAATTATACATCAATATGTCGTCTGTAGAAAGTATTGCGAGTGAAGAAAACAAAAAAAGCCTCAATTTTATTGAAGCGATTGTAGAAAAAGATTTGTCAGAAGGGAAAAACGGCGGAAGAGTTCAGACCCGTTTCCCGCCGGAACCTAACGGTTATTTGCATATCGGCCATGCCAAAGCCATCTGTTTGGATTTCGGAGTCGCCCGGCAACATAGAGGCATTTGCAATCTTCGTTTCGACGACACCAACCCGACCAAAGAGGATGTGGAATACGTGGATTCCATTATGGAAGATATCCGCTGGCTGGGGTTCAACTGGGAAAATGTGTATTACGCTTCCGATTATTTCCCGCAACTTTGGGATTTTGCCGTTCAACTGATCGAAGCCGGTAAGGCTTATATCGACGAACAATCGTCCGAAGAAATTGCCCGGCAAAAGGGAACGCCGACACAATCGGGCGTGCATTCGCCATACCGCAACCGTCCCGTGGAAGAAAATCTGACGCTGTTTCAAAAGATGAATACCGGCGAAATACCGGAAGGAGCCATGGTGCTGCGGGCAAAAATCGACATGGCGCATTCGAACATGCACTTCCGCGATCCGGTGATTTACCGCGTTATCCATCATCCGCACCACCGGACGGGCACGAAGTGGAAAGCCTATCCGATGTACGATTTCGCTCATGGACAAAGCGACGATTTCGAACGGGTAACCCATTCGCTTTGTACCTTGGAATTTGTCGTCCATCGCCCGCTCTACGACTGGTTTATCGACGAACTTAAAAAATTCCATCCGGAAGATGACGCTTACCGACCGCAGCAATACGAATTTAATCGCTTGAACCTCACCTATACCCTGATGAGCAAGCGCAAACTCCTCCAATTGGTGCAAGAAGGCTTGGTAACCGGTTGGGACGATCCCCGGATGCCGACCCTTTCCGGGTTGCGCCGTCGCGGTTATACGCCGGAATCGATCCGGAATTTTATCGACCGCATCGGTTACACCAAATTCGAAGCGCTGATTGATGTAGCTTTGCTGGAACACGCTGTTCGCGAAGATTTGAACCTTCGCGCCCAACGGGTTTCGGCCGTTATCGACCCCGTCAAGCTGATTCTTACCAATTATCCCGAAGGCAAAACGGAAAGATTGGAAGCCGTTAACAATCCGGAAGACGCAACCATGGGTAGCCATGAAATCACGTTTAGCCGCGAACTCTATATCGAACGGGAAGATTTTATGGAGGAAGCTCCGAAAAAGTTCTTTCGCATGACGCCCGGACAGGAAGTCCGGCTGAAAAACGCCTATATCGTGAAATGTACCGGCCTCAAAAAAGACGCCGCCGGGAATATCGAAGAAATCTATGCCGAATACGATCCGCAAACGCGAAGCGGCAGGGCCGAAAGCAACCGGAAAGTGAAAGGTACTCTGCATTGGGTTTCGGTCGAACACAGCCTTCCGGCAGAAGTTCGCCTCTACGACCGGCTTTTCAATGTGGAAAATCCGGCGGAGGAAAAAGACAAGGATTTCCGCGAAATGCTGAATCCCGATTCACTGATTGTAAAAACCGGCGTCCGGGTCGAACAGGAATTACTGAAAACGAATCCTCTGGAACATTTCCAATTCCAACGCATCGGCTATTTCAATGTAGATCCGGATTCGACGGAAAATCGTTTGATTTTCAATCGAACCGTATCTTTAAAAGACTCAAAAAATAAATAAATTCCCCTCTTGGGTTGTGAAGGGCTTGCCCCGTCGCTCCAGAGAAGCAAAATACGATTGTTTATGTTTGATTTCGGAAAATTTGATTTTGAAGATTTGGAATACAACGATTCCCCTGAGGAGCCGTATCCCGATTATTTTTATGAGTGGGACGAAGCCTTGTCCGGAAATCAAAACGTCCGTTTTTTGGAAGAAGATGAATTGAGCGAAATTATCGAAATTTATTTGCACGAAGGGGAATTCCCCAAAGCCAAGCAAACCATCGAATACGCCTTGAAGTTTCATCCGAACAACGAAGATCTGGTGTACGACATCCTCCTGCTTTTGAACGACTACGAGTTATGGAATGATTTGCTGACATTGGTCGAACACTATCCGGATACGTCGGAAGTCTGGATAGACGGGCACAAAATAGCGGCGCTTCTCCATCTGGGTATGGAGGAAGACGCATTCATGGTTTTCCGGAAAGCAAAACGTAAATACGAAAAAGATACCATTGAATTGGCTTTCATTTATGAGGTTATGGGACAGTCG
>JAITAH010000045.1 GCA_031284225.1 Dysgonamonadaceae bacterium
AGGCGTTACGAATATTACTACCGAAACCGGCGCCGGACAATGGGGTACCGCTCTGTCGTTCGCCGCTAAAATGTTTGGACTGGAATTAGCCGTTTATATGGTGAAAATCAGTTACGAACAAAAGCCTTACCGCCGTTCGTTGATGCAAACGTGGGGAGCGCAAGTCATTGCTTCGCCCAGCATGTCCACCCGGGCGGGACGGAAAATACTGACCGACCACCCCACCTATCAAGGCAGCTTGGGCACCGCTATTTCGGAAGCTATCGAACTGGCTATGCAAACGCCCAACTGCAAATATACCCTGGGAAGCGTTTTGAACCATGTAAGTCTGCATCAAACCATTATAGGACTGGAAGCTGAAAAACAAATGGCGATGGCCGGCGAATATCCCGACGTTATTATCGGATGTTTTGGCGGCGGTTCCAATTTTTCCGGTATTTCTTATCCTTTCCTGCGATACAACCTGACGGAAGGGAAAAAGACCCGCTTCATTGCCGCCGAACCCGAATCGTGCCCCAAATTGACACGCGGCGTTTTCCAATACGATTTCGGCGACGAAGCCGGTTATACGCCTTTGCTTCCTATGTTTACGCTGGGACATACTTTTGCTCCGGCCCATATCCATGCCGGCGGATTACGATACCACGGCGCAGGAACCATTGTCAGTCAACTCTTAAAAGACGGGCTGATCGAAGCCGTCGATATCAAGCAATTGGAATCGTTCGAAGCCGGCGTACTTTTTGCTCGTACCGAAGGCATTATTCCGGCTCCCGAATCGGCGCACGCCATTGCCGCCGCTATTCACGAAGCGCAAAAAGCCAAAGAAGAGGGAACGCCAAAAACGATTCTTTTCAATCTTTCGGGACACGGATTGGTCGATATGTCGGCCTACGACCAGTATTTTGCCGGCGATTTGGCGAATTATTCGCTGTCCAACGAAGAACTTGCAAAGAATATCGAGGGGTTGGAAAAAATTATTTGAGGGAACAGGCTTTTGTTTCAGAAGATTTCTTCTTCCAATTCATCCAGTTCGGTTTTGAGTTTCATCAGCTCGGTACGGACGCTTTTCAGCCGGTCGATAATTTCTTCCGTGCAGACCACATTGCCCCGGTTCTCTTTCAGTTTCTGTTTGGCGCCGGGCAATGTCATTCCTTTCTCTTTTACTAAATAATGGATGAGGCGGATTTCGTCCACATCTTCTTTGCGGTACTGACGGGTGCCTTTTTCGGTTTTCGCGGGATTGATAGAGGGAAATTCCTTTTCCCAATACCGCAACAACGACTGGTTAACGTCGAACATATCCGCCACCTCTTTGATGGAGTAAAATTTTTTTTCCTGTTTAAATTTGATAGCCGGCATAGGGATAAGTATATTATCTGTTTTCCGCTTCAAACAACATCTGAGCGTATTCTTCGGGCGTTAAATCCATGAAAAAATATTTCGCCGGATTATCGACCTGGCCTTTTACAATCACTTCGTAATGCACATGCGGCCCGGTAGCGTCGCCGGTAGCGCCGACGGTAGCGATTTGCTGTCCCCGCACCACTTTTTGTCCGGGATGAACCAACATCTTATGGCAATGTCCGTAGCGCGTTTTGTAACCGAAACCGTGATCAATCACTACTGCATAGCCGTAACCGCCGTCCCAGCCGGTCGATTCTACGGCGCCGGCGCCAGTGGCATAAATAGGTGTTCCGTCATTGGCATTCAAATCGATTCCCGTGTGCATCCGGATATTCCCGTAAATCGGATGCATCCGCATCCCAAACCCGGAACTTACTCCTTTCATTTGTTTGGCCGACAAGGGCATAATAGCCGGTACATTCCGGGAGCGTTCTTCTTTCTTTTTGATTAATTCCGCTAATTCGTCGTACGAATTGGATTGGACATACAATTGTTTGGTCAACCTGTCTAATTTTGCCGTGGTAGCAATCACCAGACTTGAATTGGGAACCGTCAACAAGTGTTCGTAGCGATTGGTTCCGCCCACGCCGGGATTGCGTACCGATGCCGGGATGGGATCGGCATTGAACATGACACGGTAAAAATCGTCATCGCGCCGTTGTAGCGCCCCCAATACCTTTTCATTTTCATCGATTCGTTTCGACAAAAGCTGATATTGGGTTAATAAAAGTATATTATCTTTTTTTAGTTGCTGCTCCTTCGGCGAATCGAACGCATAAACAGCAATCGCCAACATTCCCACACCTATCAAAATTCCAATAAATAATTGACGGCATATTATCCAAATACGCTGCTTTACAGACAGATATACTCTTTCGTAACTTAGTGTGTGCGGATTGTACTTATAAAATACCTTGCTCATTGAAGGAAATTTACAATGTAATTTCCACAAAAGTAAGTTATTTATTGTATTTTTGCAAAAATTTTCTTCAAAAAATATGACTGCTAAAGAATCGAAAAACGGCGCAAGCCAAATTCGCCAATCGTTTAAAGACTTTTTTGAGCGGAAAGGCCATAAAATTGTTCCCTCGGCGCCAATGGTTATCAAAGGAGATCCTACATTGATGTTTACCAATGCAGGAATGAATCAGTTCAAAGATATTATCCTCGGCAATGTGCCGGTTAAATACCCGCGGGTAGCCGATTCGCAGAAATGTTTACGGGTGAGCGGGAAGCATAACGACCTGGAAGAAGTGGGACACGATACTTATCACCATACTATGTTCGAGATGCTGGGCAACTGGTCGTTCGGAGATTATTTTAAGAAAGAAGCCATCGAATATGCCTGGGAATATCTAACCGGCGTCTTGCAATTAGATAAAAACCGGCTCTATGTTACAGTCTTTGAAGGCAGTCCCTCCGAACGGTTGGAACGGGACGAGGAAGCCGCTTCTTACTGGGAAAACTATTTGCCGAAAGATCGCATCATCAACGGCAACAAAAAAGATAATTTCTGGGAAATGGGCGATACCGGCCCCTGCGGTCCCTGCTCCGAAATTCATATCGATCTTCGTCCGGACGACGAACGCGCCCGTGTAAACGGATTGACCCTCGTCAACCACGATCACCCGCAGGTGATTGAAATCTGGAACCTCGTATTTATGCAATTCAACCGCAAAGCCGATGGTTCGCTCGAAAGTTTGCCCAACAAGGTCATTGATACCGGCATGGGCTTCGAGCGCCTGTGCATGGCGGTTCAGGGCAAAACATCGAACTACGATACCGATGTTTTCCAACCGCTCATCCGGGAAATCGGAACAATTACCGGATTTGCATACGGCTCGGACGCTAAAAAAGACATCGCCATGCGCGTTATCGCCGATCATATCCGAACCATTGCTTTTTCCATCACCGACGGACAATTGCCGGCGAACGCTAAAGCGGGGTATGTGATTCGCCGGATTTTGCGCCGCGCCGTGCGCTACGGCTATACTTTCTTGGAACAGAAAAAGCCTTTCCTCTACAAACTGATTCCGGCGTTGATCGATTCGATGGGCGACGCTTATCCCGAATTAATCGCTCAAAACGAACTGATTGTAAAAGTGATTCAGGAAGAAGAAGATTCGTTTCTGCATACGTTGGAAACCGGAATTAAATTATTGGACAAACAGATACAGGAAGCCAAAGCCGTCCAGAAAGCCGTATTGAACGGCGCCGATGCTTTTGTTCTGTACGACACCTACGGCTTCCCCCTGGATTTGACGGAATTAATTCTGCGCGAACACAATATGTCGGTGGATAAACCGGCTTTCGATGCGGAAATGCAAAAGCAAAAAGAACGCGCCCGCAACGCCGCCGCCGTGGAAACCGGCGATTGGACGATTGTGAAAGATGGCGAACCTGCATTTGTCGGATACGACGAAACTTCGACCGTCGCCCATATTCTCCGTTACAGAAAAGTGAAACAAAAAAATACCGTTTTTTTTCAGATTGTGCTGGATAAAACGCCTTTCTACGCCGAAATGGGCGGACAGGTCGGCGATAGCGGCCACTGGATCGATTCGAGAGGAAACAAAATTGAGATTCTGGATACAAAACGCGAAAATAATTTGGCCGTTCACCTGACGCAGCAATTGCCGGAAAATGTCCATGATGCTTTTACGGCAATCGTGGATGTGGAAAAACGGCGCGCCACGGAGAGCAATCACACCGCTACGCACTTGCTGCACGAGGCTTTGCGCGAAGTACTGGGAATGCACGTCGAACAAAAAGGCTCGTTCGTTTCGCCGGAAGTGTTGCGTTTCGACTTTTCGCATTTTCAGAAAATGAGTGATGATGAAATCCGCCGGGTGGAACAATCCGTCAACAAAAAAATCCGGGAAAATATTTTTTTGGACGAGAACCGGCATGTGCCCATCGCCGAAGCGAAACAAATGGGAGCCATGGCTTTGTTCGGCGAAAAATACGGCGACGAGGTGCGTGTGGTCAGATTCGGTTCTTCCGTCGAATTATGCGGGGGAACGCACATCGACGCTACCGGACGCATCGGCAGTTTCCTTATTCTGAGCGAATCGTCCATAGCCGCCGGCATCCGCCGCATCGAAGCCATCACAGCCGAAGCAGTGGAAAAATTCCACTACGCTCAACAGGATCTGATCCGCGAAGTCAAAAGTTTTTTCAATAATACGCCGGATTTGCTGCAAACCGTCAGAAAAGTATTTGAAGAAAATGCCGAATTGAAAAAACGCGCCGAAGAATTTGTAAAAGAAAAAACGCAAACAATTAAAAAACAGTTGATCGAAAACAAACAAACCGTGGACGACATTCAATTGTTCATCTTGCGTGGACCGATTCCTGCGGACGTCGTCAAAGACATCGCCTTCCAGATACGGGGCGAATTTCCGGATAAAGCTTATTTGGTAGCTGCCACCCATTCCGAAAGCAAGCCCCTGTTAACGCTGATGATTAGCGACGATTTGGTTAAAACCGGCTTAAACGCCGGGCAAATTGTGCGCGAAGCGGCCAAACACATTCAAGG
>JAITAH010000047.1 GCA_031284225.1 Dysgonamonadaceae bacterium
CAATGCCAAACAGAGGATAAACGGAATATCGGCCGGATGAAATGTTTGAGGCATCCAATGTCCTCCCAACAATAACCCGCACAAAAGTACAAAATTACCGGCATGATACCAAAACAGGACTTTCGTCCAGACAGAATGGCTTCGCCAATTGTTCAAGTATCCCGCAAAAGCAATAAGGTGGAAAGGATGCAGCCACAGCAAATTCCAATTCGGCGAAACACAAGGATGATAAGAAAATACGGCCATAAACGCAAGTAAACATCCGGATGCGCCGGCAATGAAGAACAAAGGAACAAACCAGCCTTTCAACGGTCGATGCTTTATTCGTCCGACGATGATGATAATGCTATAAATCAATAAAATAAAATAACCGACCCTGACCGGCGATTCCCAGAATGAACGTCTGACTTCCGGTTGGGACACCGCCGTCAAAACCGGTTGAGAGGAGAGAACAACCGGAGCGACATCCGGATGAGCCGTTGGCAAAAAAACACTTTTATCGAGCGCTTCCGACAATTTTACCGGTAAAAAAAGCTCTTGCCGGACGCTGATGAGTGAATCGGCGCCGCTACCAATCAACAAATCGATTCCGAAAGTCATCCAGGGATACGGTTCCGTACAGGAGTGAATCAAGGTGCGAAACGTCGTTTTGTCCGTCTGATCCGGATAAATCAATCCGGGACGACTTTGCTCAATCAAATCCCGTACCCGCGTCGTACAGTTATCAAACAGAAAGTTATAGCGGTAAATCAAGTTTTCCGGTTGTAAATTGATGGAGAGTTTTTGTAGCAGGAGGTTTTTTCCTTCGGGCGGCAAATCGAGTATTTGTTCGATAACCGCGGCATTTTCCCGGGTATATGCATACAGGAATTGTTCATAATTGGCGTAACTCAAAAAATAATCGGTTTCGCCCCGGATAAAACGGTATAAGAAGTGCGGTGCGCTGAAATCGAAAGTTCCCCAGTTGAAAACGATGTCCATTTGTTGCGACGGATCGCACAGGCGTAACGCCGTATGTCCGTAAATCGTATAAACTTGGTTTGTTCGCGGTTCGATCGTTAACAAACTTACCTGCAAACTATCGGTTTGATAAGCATGTGCCGGTATAGATAATAAAATGGATATGAACCACAAAAAATAACGTTTCATGCCGCAAAATTACGTTATTTTTTCTATATTTGTCGCTCGAATTAGTCTTAAAATAACGGTAAATCAATTTTCATGGTTTTTTTAGAAACAAAAGACGTTGTCAAGCAATATGCGGGGCATTTGGCGTTGGATAAAGTCAGCATCCGTGTACCCGAAAAGAAAATATTCGGATTGTTGGGGCCGAACGGCGCCGGAAAAACGACCTTGATTCGAATTATCAACCGGATTACCGCGCCGGATACCGGCGAAGTGCTTTTTGCGGGACGTCCCCTGCATCCGAACGATATTTACAAAATCGGTTATCTTCCGGAAGAACGCGGCCTGTATAAGAAAATGAAAGTGGGCGAACAGGCGATTTATTTGGCCCAATTGAAAGGTTTGCCGGCCGGCGAAGCGGAAAAACGCCTGAAAACCTGGTTTGATAAGTTCGATATCGGAAGTTGGTGGAATAAAAAATTAGAAGAACTTTCGAAAGGGATGCAGCAGAAAGTACAGTTCATTATCACGGTTGTTCACGATCCCGATTTGCTGATTTTCGACGAGCCGTTCAGCGGTTTTGACCCGCTGAATACCGAATTGTTGAAAAATGAAATTCTGGAATTGAAAGAAAAAGGCAAAACTATCATCTTCTCGACCCATAACATGGCGTCGGTGGAGGAAATTTGCGACGAAATCGCTTTGATCAATCGTTCGAAAGTCGTGCTGAGCGGCAATGTAGAAGAAGTGCGTGCGCGCAACAAAAGTCAGATGTTCAAAATAGAAACGACCGGCGACGCCTTAGTTGCAAATACGGATCTTTGCGAGGTGATCGACCAACGGAAAGGCTATCATACGCAAGTGTTCCGGGTGAAAAAATCACAGGCGATGAGCAACTCCGAATTTTTATCGGCGCTGGCGCCTCACAATGAAATCGTATCGTTCGAAGAAGAAATTCCTTCGATGAATGAAATATTTATTCAAACAGTAAACCATGAGTAAAATAGGAATTGTTATAAAAAGGGAATACTTGACCCGCGTGAGGAAAAAATCGTTTATTATCCTTACTTTCCTGACGCCTATTCTGTTTGTAGGATTGGTTTTCGGCACGATGCTGCTGGCCAAACTGAACGAAGGTCAGGCAAAAATTATCGTTGTAGCGGACGAAACCGGCGAATATTTTCCGGTGTTGAAAGATACCGGCCAGTTTCGTTTCATTGAAGCGCAAAACGGATTTGAACAATTCCGGCAGCAATCGGACGATGCGACGTATGCTACCTTGTTTATAACGGACGATTTGCTGAAAAACCCGGCCGGCATCGCTTTGTATTCCTGGCAGCAAGTAACGCCGGCGACGGCTTCGACCATTACAGAGCAGTTAAACAGTTATTTAAGTGAAAAGAAATTGGCGTCTTACCATATCCCCGGACTGAAAACGATATTGGAAGAGAGTAAAATCAAAGTCGATATGAAAAACATTCGCTTGGACGAATCGGGGAAAGAAACGGAAACTTCGGCCGAAATGGCTATGGCGTCGGGAATGGCGTTTACCTTCCTGATTTACATGTTCATTTTCGTTTACGGAGCGATGGTGATGCAGGGCGTTATGGAAGAAAAAACCAATCGTATTATCGAAATTATGGTGTCGTCCGTCAAGCCCTTCGATTTAATGATGGGGAAACTGATTGGCATCGGCGCTGTCGGCTTAACGCAATTTGGCCTGTGGGGAATCCTGATAGCCGGCGCCGCTCTTTTCGGAACAACGCTGTTTGCGGGAGCAGGCGGAACGATCGAAATGATTTTTACATTGCTATCGTCGAGTAATGTGTTGATGTTGTGCCTGTATTTTATTCTGTTCTTCATCGGCGGCTATCTGATTTATGCCTCGCTGTTTGCGGCCATTGGCGCCATCGTCAACAGTCAGGAAGACACGCAGCAGTACATGATGCCGATCACGGTTTTGATTCTGTTTGCCTTTTACGCCGGTTTTTACAGTTCGCAAAATCCCGATGGCCCCTTGGCTTTCTGGGCATCGCTCTTTCCGTTCACCTCGCCGATTGTGATGATGACGCGCTTGCCGTATGACGTTCCTTGGTGGCAATTGATCTTATCCATTGGATTATTAGCGGTTACGGTAATATTAATTATTCAGTTCGTCGCCAAAATTTACCGCGTAGGCATTCTGATGTACGGAAAAAAACCGACTTATAAAGAAATAGTTAAGTGGTTGAAATATTAAAAAGTCGGGAAAACTTGGATATATCGGAATATTGCACTACATTTGCATTGCCATAGCCGCATTGTCGATTGGAAAACTCATCAAAATTGAAGATAATTCCGAGACAAGCTATTATCGCGAATGGCGGGCCGCAGCCTTCGGGCCATGCATCGCACAGCGGATTACAAACGCGATAAGGCGCTCAAATCCTGATCTACGGAGTTTTGTCATATCCGCAATGTGGCTACTTATAAGAGGATGTGTCCCAAACAGGGCGCATCCTTTTTTTAGCGATATAGGCTATTTCGCTCTGTGTTTGTTTCGCTTAGGGACAACCTGTTGGTCGTGCGCCGTGTGCCGCGTACCGTGCACCTTTTTCTGGATTGCTTCGTCGCTTCGCTCCTCGCAATGACGGGACGCGACGGAATCTGGAATAATAACAACGAATAATAACAACACAATAATCAACATTAAAACAACAACCCCAATGCACAAACAACCACATTACGCACCCCCCGGCGTAGAACGCCACCGGGTAGTTTTAGAACAATTTATCGCGGCGTCATACAAAATGAGTTTTAC
>JAITAH010000177.1 GCA_031284225.1 Dysgonamonadaceae bacterium
ATTCAGCATTTCGCGGAAATCCTTGTCTTTTTCCTCCGCCGGATTTTCCACATTGAAAAGCCGGTCGTAGAGGCGAACTTCTGCCGGAAGGCTGTGTTCGACCGAAACCCAATGCAGGGTACCTTTCACTTTCCGGTTGCTTTCGGCCCTGCCGCTTCGCGTTTGCGGATCGTATTCGGCATAGATTTCTTCGATATTCCCGGCAGCGTCTTTTTTGAGGCCGGTACATTTCACGATATAAGCATTTTTCAGCCGGACTTCCTGCCCGGGCGTCATGCGGAAGAACTTTTTCGGCGCTTCTTCCATAAAATCTTCCCGTTCGATATAGAGTTCGCGGCTAAACGTGATTTCATGGCTGCCCATGGTTTCATCTTCCGGATTGTTAACGGCTTCCAGCCTTTCGGTTTTCCCTTCGGGATAATTTGTAAGAATCAACTTGACGGGGTCGATGACGGCCGAAACCCGTTTGGCACGAAGGTTTAAATCCTCGCGAACAGCGTGTTCCAGTAAGGCTACGTCAATCAGCGCTTCAAATTTGGTGTAACCGATCCGGTCGATAAAATTCCGGATCGATTCCGGCGTATAACCGCGACGGCGCAAACCGGAAAGGGTCGGCATGCGAGGATCGTCCCAACCGGTTACCAATCCTTCCTGTACTAATTGGAGGAGTTTGCGCTTGCTCATCAGGGTATAGGTGAGGTTCAAGCGATTAAATTCGTATTGTCGCGGCCGGTAACCGCCGTCTTCCGGATGGAATTTTTTAAGTTCGTCGATAAACCAATCGTAGAGCGGGCGATGTACTACAAATTCCAACGTACAGAGCGAATGGGTTACCCGTTCAAAATCGTCGCTTTGCCCATGAGCAAAATCGTACATCGGATACGCTTTCCACTTCGTGCCCGTCCGGTGGTGCGGATGATGGATGACACGATAAATTACCGGATCGCGGAAGTGCATATTTGAATGAGCCATGTCAATTTTCGCCCGCAGCACCATGGCGCCTTCCGGTATTTCGCCGGTATTCATCTTTTGAAACAACGACAGATTTTCTTCCAGTGGACGGTTGCGATACGGCGAATGAATGCCCGGCTGCGTCGGCGTACCTTTTTGTCGTGCAATTTCTTCGGACGATTGCTCATCAATATAAGCCTTCCCCGTTTCAATCAGTTGAACGGCGAAATCCCAAAGTTGCTGGAAATAATCGGAAGCGTAATACACATTTTTCCAGTTGAAACCCAACCAGCGGATATCTTCCATGATGGAATCCACGTATTCCACATCTTCTTTGGTCGGATTGGTGTCGTCGAAACGAAGATTGCAAATGCCGTCGTGCTGTTGGGCGATGCCGAAATCCAGACAAATGGCTTTGGCATGGCCGATATGTAAATAGCCGTTGGGTTCCGGCGGGAAACGGGTCTGAACTCTTCCGTCGTTTTTCCCTTCTGCCAAATCTTTTTCTACTATTGCTTCAATAAAATTGAGGCTTTTTTTGTTTTCTTCGCTCACGATACTTTCTACAGACGACATACTGATGTATAAATTTAAAGTGCAAAATTACACAATTTATTTGGAAAATCATGCGTATCTTTGCCTGCATGAAAACCGGTTTTATCAAATATTCTTCATGGGTTATCATTCTATTGGGTTTATATGCCTGCAAATCAACTAAATTTATTCCGGAAGGGGACTATTTGCTGGACAGGGTGCGTATAGAATCCGACATTACGGGTTATAAAAGCATGGAGTTGAAGCCTTATGTGCGCCAGCAACCCAATTTCAAAATGTTCGGATTATACAAGACTATGCTTCAGGTGTATAATTTATCCGGGAAAGACACCACAAAGTGGCACAATCGTTTTATCCGGAAAATCGGGGAAGAACCGGTGATTTACGACTCCATTCTGGTTGCCAAAACGAAAAACGAATTGCGCAAACTGTTTGTCAACATGGGGTATATTCACGCCGAGGTTTCGTCCGAAACCGTTTTCCGAAATAAAAAAGCGCAGGTCTTTTACCGGATTCAGGGAAATACCCCATACCGTATCCGTCAGTATTCCGTTTCGGTAAGCGACAGCACAATTGCCCGCGATTTATACGGCAACAACGGACAACCGGCGGAACAAATTCCGGGAGAAGCGGTTTCGCTGCACATTCCCCTGATTCAGGAAGGCTGGTTGTTCGACCGCAACCGACTGGATGCCGAGCGCGATCGCCTGACTTCGCTCCTCCAAAACCGCGGGTATTTTGAATTTACCAAAGAAAATATTACCTACGACGCCGACAGCGCTCTCAACAACCATGCGGTGGATTTGAAATTGAACATGAAAATTGTCAACGATTCTGCCGTTTTTTCTGCCGATAAGAAATATTTTTACGACCGGGTGTTTTTGTATCTCGATTACGACCCCTTGCGGATGTCCAACCTGAATGATTACTCCGCTGAAAAAAGTATTACGCACGACCGTTACACCGTTTTTTATACCGGAGAAAAACCCTCGTTGAACCTGCGAACGTTATTCAACAACTGTTTCATTGTTCCGGGAAAGCAATCTTCCCTAATCCGGGAAGATTTTACCTATACTTCGTTTTCTAATTTGCGGGCGTTAAATAATATTCAAATTCAGTACAACGAAAAAATGCGGAACGATTC
>JAITAH010000242.1 GCA_031284225.1 Dysgonamonadaceae bacterium
GTTCATTCATTTTCTATTGACATGAATGCCCTGAATGGGCATTTTTTAAACAATCCGTGCGTTTTCTCGCCTTTCCTCCGGCATCAATTTTGCCCGTTAGGGACAAAGGTACGCGCGCGGAGCGCATAGGGAGAGGGCAAAAAAAACGTCAATACCTTTTGATAAAAACGTAATAACGATTTGGAAAAAAGCTACTGACGTTTTTGGGAAAAGCTAAGGAGGAATTTTATGAATGACACTATCGGAGTCGATTTCTCGTCATTGCGAACTGCGAGGAACGAAGCAGGAAGCAAACCAGATTATTGATTATTAATGGATTGCTTCGGACGAACGCCCTCGCAATAACGGTTTTGTTACTTTTGATACATTCCTCGCCATGTCAATAGAAAACCGATACGCCACATCCGCCATTCTATAAATTTAGTTATATGTTTTCGTATATAACGCCTATCGTTCGGTAAAGATTATGAAAGTTCCGGTAGGAAAATAAAAATTATTCATCAAAATGTTATTTGTTTTTGGTACGAAATTCAGGACAAATCATTACTTTTGTCGCTGAATCGAATAGCAATTAAAAATATTCCCAAAAATGAACACGCTGGAACAAGCATTAGCAAAAAAATTACTCAAGGTACGGGCTATTAAACTGCAACCGGCCAACCCGTTTATTTGGGCTTCAGGATGGTCGTCGCCGATTTATTGCGATAACAGGAAAACGCTCTCGTATCCGGTTGTCCGCAATTTCATCAAACTGGAATTGGCGCGAACAATTATCGAAAATTACGAAAATGTTGAAGCGGTTGCCGGAGTTGCAACCGGCGCTATCGCTCAGGGCGCTATGGTGGCCGATGCGCTGAATTTACCATTTGCTTATGTTCGCTCTACGCCGAAAGATCACGGCTTGGAAAATCTGATTGAAGGCGATTTGAAACCCGGCGCCAGAGTAGTCGTTATCGAAGACCTGATTTCGACGGGCGGAAGCAGCCTGAAAGCGGTGGAAGCCATACGCAACAGCGGATGCCATGTGGTCGGAATGGTGGCCATTTTTACTTACGGATTTCCGGTGGTCGCCGAACGCTTCAAAGAAGCCAAAGTGAAACTGACTACGCTTTGTAATTACGACGCGGTACTGGACGAAGCGTTAAAAACAGATTACATCGACGAAGCCGAAATAAAAACCTTGCAGGAATGGCGGCAAGATCCTGCGCATTGGAGCGTGAAATGACGGATTTTATCAGCGAAATAAAAATTATCCCTCATAACCGGCAAATCGTTTATGATACGTTATCCAATATGGAAAACCTGGCTAAACTCAAAGACCGTATCCCCGGAGAGCAATTGAGAGATTTTACGTTCGAGGGCGACGCCTGTTCGTTTTCCGTACAGCCGCTGGGGCAAATGCGAGTGGCGGTAGCGGATCGGGAAGAACCTCAAACCATTCGGTGGACGGTGGAAAAAGCGCCGGTTAATGCAACGCTGCAAATCGAATTGCTTCCGGAAAAGGCCAATGAAACCCAAGTCCGGTTGACTGTCAGCGCAGACCTGAACCCGTTTATCAAACATTTAGTATCGAAACCGTTGCAGGAAGGCGTCAATAAGATAGCGGACGCTCTAACGATACTCCCCTACGGTGCGTTGTAACGATGAAATTGTGGCAAAAAAATACGGATGTTGACCGGTCGGTAGAACGGTTTACCGTCGGGAAAGACCGAGAAATGGATTTGTATCTGGCTCCGGCAGACGCGCTGGGTTCGATGGCGCATATCATTATGTTGGAAAGCATCGGTTTGCTCAGCGCCGCCGAATTGCAGGAACTGCTCGGCGAACTCCGAAAAATTTATTCCCTGGCCGAATCGGGGCAATTAGTCATAGAAGAAGGAATTGAAGATATTCATTCCCAGGTAGAATGGATGCTGACCCGCGAATTGGGCGATACCGGAAAAAAGATTCATAGCGGCCGTTCGCGAAACGATCAGGTTTTGCTGGATCTGAAACTGTTTACGCGCGGAGCTATCCAGGCCTTAGCAGGAGAAATTTCGGAATTGATCGACAACCTTATCGCTCAAAGCAATCGCTACAAAGAGATTTTGATGCCGGGATATACCCACCTGCAAATAGCGACGCCTTCGTCGTTCGGTTTATGGTTTGGAGCCTATGCCGAGAGTTTGACGGACGATCTACAACTGCTTCAGGCGGCTTATAAAATCTGCAACCGCAATCCCTTGGGTTCGGCTGCCGGATACGGCTCCTCCTTTCCGCTGAACCGGCAGATGACGACGGATTTGCTGGGTTTCGATTCCATGAACTACAATGCAGCGTATGCGCAAATGGGACGCGGAAAAATGGAACGCACGGTAGGCTTTGCGTTGGCCGGTATTGCCGCAACGCTGTCCAAATTGGCGTTCGACGCTTGCCTGTTCAGCAGCGGGAATTTCGAATTTATCCGTTTGCCGGTCGAATTTACTACGGGTTCAAGCATTATGCCTCACAAAAAAAATCCCGACGTATTTGAATTGACGCGGGCAAAGTGCAATCTTATACAAAACATTCCTCAACAAATTACGTTGATAATTAACAATTTGCCTTCCGGATATTTCCGCGATTT
>JAITAH010000271.1 GCA_031284225.1 Dysgonamonadaceae bacterium
AAAATCATTCACATGCGGATAAGAAAGAGGAATGTTAATGAATTTTTCGGTTTCCTTGTCAAAGCGTTGCAAACCGGCTGTTGTGCCCACCCAAAAAAAACCGTTCGAATCTTCCAGTACGGATAAAACGGAATTAACCATTAAAGTCGTACTGTCGTTCGGGTCGTTATAGTAGGTTTTAAAATTCAAGCCATCAAAAACATTCAAACCGTTATCCGTACAAATCCAGATCAATCCCTGTTTATCCTGATAAATCCGGTTGATGTGGGTATTCGACAGGTGCTCTCTGTAAAATTTGTAGGCATTGCAATACAAATAATCGGAACTACCGAAAAAAAATAATAGCAGCATTAGTAATTTAACTTTCATAGGAAACAAATTTGTTAATTTATGAGATTCGTACAGTAGTTTTTTTCGTAAGCAAAAATAATAAATTTTCATTAGATTTTCTACATAAAAGCAAATAAGCGACATTTTTTAAACTATTGGCGACATTCCTGTAAATATCTATTCATTTAAGTAAGCAGGAGAGATAAATTTACAAATCTATGTAATTATTTAAGCTTAATTTTGATAAAAAATTACAGATATAATAACATGAAAATATATTTTCGATTGGTTTATCTTTTATTTTTCGTTTTCTTTGCTTGCAACGATAAGGAAACTGCTGTGGACAAAGACACCGTTACATCTGATGAACATTCGACAAAAGAGACGAATCAATTATACCGGTCGTTGCACGATTACATGGATAAAGGTATATTGTTGGGACACCAAGATGCGCTTGCTTACGGCAGTACGTGGTATGGCGAAGATGAACGGTCGGACGTAAAAAGCGCTTGCGGCGACTTTCCCGCCGTTTATGGATGGAATTTGGGAAAAATCGAATCGGGCGCTTTATTTAATGTAGATTCTGTTTTTTTTACGGATATAATGAAACATATTATCGATGTAAACGACCGGAAAGGAATTTCGGTAATCAGTTGGTATGCCGACAATCCGGTAACAGGTAACGGCTACGCTGTCGAATCCGACGGAAGTATTGTCGCCTCTCTTTTGCCGAACGGAGAGAATCACGGTAAATATTTGCGTTATCTGGATCGTTTCGCTTCCTTTTTTCCGAACCTGAAAAATAAAGACGGAGAATATATTCCGGTTATTGTCAGGCTGTTTCACGATTACAATAATGTACCGTATTGGTGGGGAAGCAATTATTGTTCTCCCGAAGAATATAAAGAACTTTGGAAGATTACGGTGGACTATTTAAGAAATGTAAAGCAAATTCACCACCTCTTATATCTGTATTCCATATATTCTCCCAAAACAACGGACGGCATTACGGAAAGTTATCCGGGAGATAAATATGTAGATTTAATCGGAGCGGATTTGTTTTTGAATTTGGAGGAAGATCCGGAAGGAAACATCTACAGGAAAAACTTGGACAGATCGCTGTCCGCAGTCACCGGTTTTTCGAAAGAACACAAAAAAATACCGGCAATCAGTTGTACAGGTTTGGATGGAATACGTATATCCAATTATTTTACCAACTTGGTGTATCCGGCTATTTCGAAATACAATATCAGCTATATTTTGTTTTGGAGAAATGCATGGAACGATGAAGAACATTATTATATCCCTGTTCCGGGACATCCGGCCAGCGATAATTTCTATGAATTTGTAAATAACAATAAAATTTTAACATTAAAAAAGATATAAATTAGAAAAATGCTGACAAGAAGAACCTTTATAAAGAAAACAGGAATGATAGCAATGACGGCAGCAACGCCGGCTTTTGCTTCAGGAATGGTATCCACAGACAAAGCTAAGACTTTGTCGTTGAGAAAGAACAAGATAAGCATCAACGACCGGTGGGATGTTATTATTGTCGGCGGTGGACCGGCAGGATGCTCGGCAGCTATTGCTTCTGCCCGTGAAGGCGCCCGGACTTTGTTGATTGAAGCCATGGGGCAATTGGGAGGCATGGGTACATCGGGAATGATACCGGCATGGTGTCCGTTTTCCGACGGGGAAAAAATCATTTACCGCGGACTGGCGGAAAAGATATTCAACGAATCCAAGAAAGGCGTTCCACACGAATCTGAAGACCGTTTGGACTGGGTGAGCATCAATCCCGAATACTTAGTTTCGGTATATGACCGGATGGTGAGCGCTTCGGGAACAAAAATCCTTTTCTTTTCCCGTTTGGCTGCCGTAGAAATGTCGGCTGACGATACCATTGATGCTTTGATTGTCGCCAACAAGTCGGGACTTACAGCGTTCAAAGCGAAAGTGTATATCGACGCCACCGGCGACGGCGATTTGGCGGCTTGGGCAGGCGCTTCATTTAAGCGGGGCGACGAAAACGGTGTGGTTCAAAGCTCCACTTTGTGTTTTTCGTTCGCCAATGTAGATTCCTACAATTATACTTACGGTCTTCCCCTGTATGGAGGCGACAAAAAAAGCCCGGTTCATACCGCTATTGCCTCCGGAAAATATCCTTTGATTGATAAACATTTATGTGTTAACTATATCGGACCGGATGTATTGCAATTCAATGCCGGACATTTGGCGAATATAGACAGTACCGATCCTTGGGCCGTATCCCAAGCCATGATTAAAGGCAGGGAAATTGCGACACAATATCTGGAAGCGATGAAAGAGGTTCAGCCGCAAACCTTTGGCGGCGCTTTTCTGGCACGAACAGCAGCGCTGTTGGGTGTAAGAGACAGCCGGCGCATCGAAGGAGACTACACTTTCACGGTTGAGGATTGGAGGCAACGCAAATCGTTCGACGATGAAATCGGACGAAACAGTTATTATATTGACATACACAAAAACGGATACCCCGCCGTTCATTACGGCAAAGGAGAATCGCATGGTATTCCTTATCGTTGCCTGACACCCAAAGGACTGAAAAACGTTCTGACTGCCGGACGCTGTATCTCGACCGACGAAGAAGCGTTTGGAAGCCTCCGCGTCATGCCGCCCTGTCTGGTAACCGGCGAAGCGGCGGGAATGGCGGCGGCGCACGCCATCAAGCAATCGAAAAACGATGTACATAAAATAGATGTGGCGTACTTGCGGAAACGATTGAAAGAAGAAGGACAATACCTGTTATAAAAAACAATAATGAACGATACTTTTGAAAACAAAAATAGTTTAAACATGAAAAATAACATTATTTTTAATTGGTGCCTGTTCACCTTTATATTTATATTTATATTCGGAAATGAATGGGCTTTCTCTCAATCGGCCCTGCAAATTAGCGGAACAGTTGTTTCCGAAGGTGAACCGCTTATCGGCGCAAGCGTAATAGAAAAAGGGACCGCTAACGGTACGGTTACAGACCTGAATGGACACTTTTCTTTATCGGTAGTACGCGATGCTTCTCTGATAATTTCTTATCTGGGATACGAAACCCTGACCGTCAAAACGGGGAATCAATCCGACATAACGATTTCTTTGAAAGAAGCGGTAAACGTACTCAACGAAGTGGTTGCTATCGGTTATGGCGTTCAACAGAAAAAATTGATCACAGGCGCTACCGTACAGGTAAAAGGAGACGATATCGCCAAATTAAATACGGTGAATGTGCTTGGCGCTTTACAAAGCCAGACACCCGGTGTGAACATCATTAAAATGAATGGAAAACCCGGCGAAGGATTCAAAGTAACCATACGCGGGTTGGGAACTATTTACAATTCAAATCCACTGTATATCATCGACGGCGTTCCCAATGGCGACATCAACATGATTAATCCTTCCGATATTGAATCGGTGGACGTGTTGAAAGACGCTGCTTCGGCTGCTATCTATGGAGCACGCGCCGCCAATGGCGTGATATTGATAACCACCAAGCAGGGAAAAACAGGAAAAAGCGCCATCCATTACGACGGCTATCTCGGATGGCAAACGATAGCCAAGAAAGCGAAAACGCTCAATGCGAAACAGTACATGGAAATGCTGGGAGAAGCGGGATACGACCGCAGTTATCTGGACGCCAACATACCCGGAGAAATTCTCAACGCCGTAGATAACGGCACTTTCAACGGTACGAACTGGCTCGACGAAATGATTTTGGACAATGCCCCCGTTCAAAGCCACGCACTGAACATAACCAACGGTACAGAACGTTCTACCTATTCTTTCGGATTTTCCTATACTTCGCAAAGTCCTGTTATAGGCCTGAAAAATCCCGAAGTAGATTCCGAATACGAACGCTACACCGTGCGAATGAATTCCGAACACAATCTGTTGAAATACGACGATTACACTTTGCTGCAATTCGGACAGACACTCACAATGGGCTACGTCGTCCGGAGCGGATTGGGAATGGGAGTCGGAAACCTTTACTGGAACGACGTCCGTAGCGCTTTGGCCGCAACTCCCTTGCTTCCCGTCTATGACGAAAACAACGACTACCATGCCCCCCTCGCCGGACTGGATTATACCGCCGTCAACCCGCTGGCTGAAATGGACATTAAGCGGTCAAGACTGAAAAGCAAAAACTATTCGGCCCGGGGCAGCTTCTACCTGATACTGCAACCTTTGAAAAACCTGAAACTGCGCTCCACATTCGGATACGCTTATAACGGATGGAACAGCCGGGAATACATACCCGTTTACCGGTTAAACTCCGTTGATTTTGCAGATAACGATAAAATTACACAAGGTGCGGGAAACGGTTTGCAATGGAGTTGGGACAATACCTTGACATACGATTTCGTTCGGGAAAATCATAAACTTACGGCAATGATCGGAAACTCCATCGAAAAATGGGGATTGGGAGAAGACATTAACGGTTCCAATATTCAATCGGAATTTGACCGCTTCGAATACGCCTACCTGAGCAATGCCAAAAAAACTTCTACCTCCACAACCCTTACCGGAGCGCCGTGGAGCGAAGGCGGGATGCTTTCCTTTTTCGGACGCTTCAATTACGATTACGCCGGCAAATACATGGCGAGCGCAACCCTGCGTGCCGACGGATCGTCGAATTTTGCCAGAGGACACCGTTGGGGATATTTCCCTTCCGTTTCCGCCGGATGGAACATCACGGAAGAAGACTTTTTCAAAGATTCCGAAAACGTCTTCGATCAATTAAAACTCCGTGCAAGCTGGGGTGAAAACGGCAACTGTGCGATACCTGCCTTCCGCTATCTGGGAACCATCGCTTTCGGCAATAACGGCAATGCGGCGCAATACTATTTCGGCGATAATAAAGAAGTAACCATCGGATCTTATCCCGACATCGTTCCCAATTCGGAACTGACGTGGGAAACTTCGCGGCAATTAAATATCGGAGTCGATACCCGGTTTTTACAAAGCCGCTTGGGATTCACATTCGACTGGTATAATAAGGAAACAATCGACTGGCTGGTACAACCCGGATTAGCCGGTATCGTAGGAACCGGTAATCCTTACGTCAACGGAGGCGACGTCAGAAACACCGGTATTGAAACCGTCCTGTCGTGGAACGATCGAATCGGCGATTTCAAATACGGAATCAGCGCCAATCTGACCCATAACAAAAACGAAGTCACTAAAATCGCCAACGCAAGCGGAACGATTTTGGGAACCGGAGATATCCTCTCGCACAACACAACCTATTTCTACTTGGCCGAAACCGGTTTCCCCATCGGCTATTTCAAAGGATACCGGACAAACGGCATTTTTCAGAATGAAGAAGAGATCAAGGCTTATGTCCATCCCGAAACCGGAGAAATGATTATGCCTCAGGCAAAACCCGGAGATGTTCGCTTTGTGGACGGAAACAACAACGGAATCATCGACGACGACGATAAAACCATGGTCGGCAATCCGCATCCCGACGTTACTTACGGCATTAGCCTGAACTTCGAATACAAAGGATGGGATTTGTCCGTAACAGGATACGGCGTGGGAGGAAACCAGATTGCCAAATCCTACCGAAATTACACAAACAAGCCTTTCGACAATTACACCACCGAAATACTGGGTCGATGGCACGGCGAAGGAACTTCCAACCGTTTGCCGGCAATCAATGGAAACAGCATCAATTGGGGATATGTTTCAGACCTCTATATTGAAGACGCCGATTATTTCCGCATCACAAACCTGACAGTCGGTTACGACCTCAATACGGTTTTCCGCGCAAAATTTATCTCTCAGTGCCGGATCTATGCTACCGTTCAAAATCTCCTGACTTTTTCCAAATACTCCGGAATGGACCCCGAAGTAGGATACAACGGCGGAGACTCTTGGGCATCGGGAATTGACTTGGGTTATTATCCCAGCGCACGTACCTGTATGATAGGCTGTAATATTAAATTTTAACAACGATTAAACACATACTGAATAATGAAAAAGATACTATTTCTATTCGCAACCCTTTCGATCCTTTGGAGTTGTGAAGATTTTCTGGACACGGAAAGCAAAACAAAAAAAGATACCGGCAATTATCCGGGAACAGCCTACGAAGCCGATCAACTCTTGATCGGCGTATATTCCATACTCGGACGGCCTGAACCGCTGGGAAACAGTTTCATGACTTCCGAACTGATGTCGGACGACCGGTTGGGAGGAGGAGGCGAAAACGACCTGTCGTGCAAAGCCATCGACCGGTTTCAAAAATCCAGCGAAAACATGTTCGACAATCCTTGGCGCGCTCATTACTTCGGCGTTTTCCGGAGCAATTTCCTTATCTCCACTTTGGATAATGTAAAATGGAAAAAAGAAGAAGAAGAAAAACGCAACGCCATCGAAGGCGAAGCCCGTTTTCTAAGAGCGCACTTTTACTTCGACCTTTCCCGCATGTTCGGCGAAGTGCCTTTGGTCACCACTCCCGAATACGAAAACATTCCCAAGGCGCCGGCGGCTGAAACTTACGCCCTGATTGCTTCCGACCTGAAAACGGCAATCGAAAAACTGCCGTCCGTTAAATTTCAGGACATCGACAGGGCTGCCGATCTCGGCAGAATAACCCGCTGGGCTGCAGAAGCAATGATGGCGCGTGTATTTCTCTTTTATACCGGATACTACCAAAAAGAAACATTGCCCCTGCGCGAAGGGGGAGAAATCGACCGGCAACAGGTAATCGAATGGCTAACCGCCTGCATCGAAAACAGCGGACACGATTTGGTACCGGACTTCCGCAACCTTTGGCCCTATTCATACGTGCAGGATTACGCATACACCGCCAACAACGGATTGCAATGGGAACGCGACGGAAACATGGAAACCATTTTCGCCGTCAAATATTCTACGATAGGCTACAACTTCGACCATCCTCAACAAAAGAGCAATCAATTTTGCCTTTATTTCGGCTTGCGAAACCAGCCCAATTCCTTTCAATATTCATTCCCATACGGGCAAGGGTGGGGTATGGGCACCGTCAATCCCCTTATCTGGAACGAATGGGACGACAGCGACCCCAGAAAGCGTGGCTCCATTCTGGATGCAAACGACCGGACGGAAATGCGGATTTACATCAAAGGAGGCAACAGCCAGATGGACGAAACCATGTATTACCAGAAAAAATACATGCCTGTCAATGTATGGAAAGACGCCGGCAAATCAATGGTGCAAAACTACAGTTACGAACTCTATGCTATGGGAGCAAATACCGACTATATGAGCAACAACACACAGGATCTCGTCCTCATCCGCTTTGCAGACGCACTGCTGATGCACGCCG
>JAITAH010000294.1 GCA_031284225.1 Dysgonamonadaceae bacterium
TTCGTTATAATCTCCGGATTCAATAAAAGCTTCGCCAATCCCTTTTGCAGGCTTTGCAATGCAATCGAAATATGGGCAAACGGCACACCGATGTTTCGCAAAACGGTCGAATCGGTCAAGTCGCGTTGCAACCGCGATACGGGTAATTTGGCGGCTAAATGTTCCAAAACGGCATTGGCTATACCCAAATTGCCTTCGGCATTCTCAAAATCAATCGGATTCACCTTGTGGGGCATGGCCGACGAACCGATTTCACCCTCCTTAATCCGTTGTTTGAAGTATTCCATTGAAATATATTGCCAAAAGTCTTTCGATAAATCCAGCAAAACGGTATTGATTCGTCGCAGATCGTCGAACAGAGCAGCCAGATTATCGTAATTTGATATTTGCGTAGTATATTCCTCGCGAACCAATCCCAATTTTTCCGACACGAACCGGTCGCCGAAAAGTTTCCAGTCGATGTGCGGATAGGCCAGCGCATGAGCGTTGTAATTGCCCGTCGCCCCGCCGAATTTAGCCGATAAAGGTATCGCCTTCAACTGTTTGATTTGCTGTTCCAATCGGCTGACAAACACTTGTATTTCTTTCCCCAACCGCGTCGGTGAAGCCGGTTGGCCGTGCGTTCGCGCCAGCATAGCAACCGTTTTCCATTCGCCGGCGTCGTGTTTCAACGTATCGATCAGTTGTTCCAGCATCGGATAATAATCGTTTTCCAGCGCTTCTTTAACGGACAAAGGGACAGCCGTATTATTAATATCCTGCGAAGTCAGTCCGAAATGGATAAATTCTTTGTGTTTTCCCAACGACAAAGCGTCGAATTTTTCCTTAATGAAATATTCTACCGCTTTTACATCGTGATTCGTAGTGAGTTCAATCGTTTTGATTTGTTCGGCGTCGGCCGTCGAAAACGACCGGTAAATATCCCGCAACGATTCATACAATACAGCAGAACCTGCCGTTTTTAATTGAGGAAGCGGAAGTTCGCAAAGCGCAATAAAATATTCGATTTCGACCCGTATCCGGTAGCGAATCAAGGCGTATTCGGAAAAATAGCTTGATAATGAGGCGGTTTTTTCGCGATACCTGCCATCAACGGGGGAAATCGCCGTAAGTACATCCAATTTCATACGAGTGAAATTCAAAAATAATTCTCTTTCGGAAATGCCTATATTTGTTTAAGCGCACAAAGGTAAGTATTTTTTTTGATTTTCCTATTAAAATCGTACCTTTGCAAAAATATATTTTGATAATTTGAAAGAAGCATCATGAGCGAAAAGATGATAAAAGCCGGTATCAGCCAAGGAGATACTAATGGAATATCCTACGAACTGATTTTGAAAATGTTTGACGATACGCATATTTTCGAAACTTGCATTCCTATTGTTTACGGATCGTCTAAATTACTGGCTTATCATCGGAAAACGCTTGATTTACCGTCCGTTAATGTCAGCAACATCAATCGGGCCGAAGATGCGGGAGCAAACCGCCTCAATATAATTAATGTAGTAAGCGACGATATGATCGTCGAACTGGGAAAGCCCACGCCCGAAAGCGCTAACGCATCAGAGGCGGCGCTTGCCCGTGCATTGGACGACCTGAAAGCGGGAACCATCGATATTCTTATTGTCGCGCCGTCCGAAACAGATCCCACGCCTGCGGCAGAAGCAAAAACCGCCAACGAAAAGAAAAGTCTGAAAATATTAGTCAACGACAGTTTCCGTCTGGCTTTAGCCACCGGCGATGTGCCTCTGCATGAAGTATCCAACCTGCTGAGCGTGGAATCATTAACAAAAAAGATTATTGCCTTACGCAATAGCTTGATCCAGAATTTTCAAGTTACCTTTCCCCGGATAGCTGTTTTAGCGCTTAATCCGCAGGGAAAGAATGAGGATATTACTTCCCCGTCCATTCAGGCGGCCTCTAATGCGGGCGTCCTTTGCTTCGGCCCTTACGCTGCCGACGACTTTTTTGCTTCAGACAAGCATCTGAAATTCGACGCCGTTCTGGCCATGTACCACGATCAGGGAATGATTGCTTTCAAAACCTTAGTCAGGGAAGAACATGCGTTGTTTATCGACAATCTGCCTTACATCATTACAGCTCCCAATGTTCATGCGTCTTTCGATAAAGCCGGAAAAAACGAAAGTTCGCCCAATGCCATTCAGAAAGCCTTATTTTTAGCCATCGATATTTACCACAACCGGAAAACCGATCAGGAAATAAACAGCCACCCCTTAAAAAAACAGTATTTTGAACGAGGCTCCGACAACGAGAAATTAGACTTGACCAAGGAAGAAATCTGAAAAAAGTCTATGAATTACGCCATTATAGCTGCCGGAGAGGGTTCTCGATTGATACGGGAAGGTCTTTCCACGCCTAAACCTCTGATTGCATTGAACGGCGTTCCGCTCATCGACCGCTTACTGGATATTTTTTGCAGGAACGAAGCCGAAGCGATACATATTATCATTAATGAAACCCAACTTTCCGTGCGGGAACATGTAGAATCGACGGTCCGGCGCGTTCCCATCCATTGGATCGTTCAATCCACGCCCAGCTCCCTGCATAGCTTTTACGAATTGAGTCGTTTCCTGCAAGGAGAAAAATTCTGCCTGACCACGGTCGATACGGTTTTCCAACCTCATGCGTTTACTTCTTTTATTCGGGCTTTCGACAAAGATACGGAAAACGACGGCCTGCTGGCGGTAACGGATTATATCGACGACGAAAAACCGCTCTATGTTTCCGTCGATGAATCCACCGGGCTTATCCGGGATTTTCACGACGAACCGAACGGCAACGACAAGTATATTTCGGGCGGCATTTACGGCCTCACACCCCAAACCATTCCTGTTCTCGACCGGTGTAAAGAACAAAATATCGCCCGGATGCGCAATTATCAACGGCAATTGATTGCCGGCGGATTCAAGCTAAAAGCCCATCTGTTCGACAAAATCATGGATATTGATCATAAGAAAGACATCCAAATCGCTGAAAAATGGTTGGCCGATGAAACATAAACTTATACGCATCCGACGCGACACGATGTTTTCGCCGAACCGCATCAGCAATGATGCAGCAATTTTCGATCGGGTTTCGGAACTTTTGCAACAGAAAGGTTGTGAGATAACGGAATACGATGAATCTGCTTTTCAAAACGAAACAGTCGGCAAAGGATTGATTTTCACTATGGCGCGCGACATCCGTACCCTGCGAAAACTTCAGCAACTGGAAGATGAAGGCCGAACGGTTATCAATTCCGCTTACGGCATTGAAAACTGTACCCGCGAGAAAATGACCCGTTTGTTGCTCGACAACCACATTCCGTATCCGAAAAGCAAAATAATTCCTACCACGGAAGCGGATACCGACCTGAGCGATATGGGTTCATATTGCTGGATTAAGCGCGGCGATTGCCAGTCCATTCATTGCGAAGATGTTGTTTTTGCCCGGGTCGGCGAGGAATCGGCCGCTATGATCCGGAACCAAGCGCAACGAAACATTCCATCCGTAGTCATCAACGAACATTTGGAAGGCGATTTGATTAAGTTTTACGGAGTTGCCGGAACGGATTTTTTCTATTGGTTTTACCCCAATCAACTGAATTATAGCAAATTCGGATTAGAAACCATCAACGGGCGATTACAAGACATCCCCTTCGATACCGAAACGCTGCAAACGCTTTGCTCACGCGCCGCCCAAACGCTGAAGATCTCTATTTACGGCGGCGACGCTGTGATAAACTCCGACGGGACCCTCCGAATCATCGACTGGAACGATTGGCCCAGTTTCACGCCTTGCCTCGAATTAGCGGCGCCATACATCGCCCAACATATTTACAGTTATTTATGAAAGAGAAACATCCGGCATGGAAATTAACATTGAAATCGACCGATACGGAAGAGTTTTTAGATATGCACTTCTACCGGCCGATCGGATACGCTTGGGCGTTATTTTTTCAAAAAATAAACGTTAGTCCTAATCAAGTTACCATTGCCGCTATTTTTATCGGGATGGCGGCCGGAGTGTGCTTCTACTTTACGGATTTTTACATCAATTTAGCAGGCATTTTCCTGTTGATTTGGGCAAATTCGTTCGATAGCGCCGACGGACAACTGGCGCGGATGACCCATAAACGATCGGTAACGGGACGTATTTTAGACGGTATTTGCGGCGACTGCTGGTTTGGAGCCATCTACCTCGCCATCGTTTTTCGCCTTTGGCCGGAATGGAACTGGCCGATTCTGTTGTTAGCGCTTATCACCGGTTATTGCCACCTGAAACAAGCCGCGATGGCCGATTATTTTCGTAACATTCATTTATTGTTCCTGCGTGGAAAAAACGACAGCGAATTAGATAATTCCCAATACTTGAAGGAAAAATACCAGCAAACGAAGCGAAAAAAAACGCTTCCGGTTCGTGTCATCCAATCTATTTATCTGAATTACACGAAAAAACAAGAAAACCGGACGCCTCGCTTACAAGCCATGTTGCACATTCTCCGAACCCGATATCAGTGGAACGTCCCGGACTGGTTCCGGCAGGTTTACCGCGAAAAAAGTCTGCCGCTGTTGATTTACACCAATCTACTTTCATTCAATTTACGATCGGCCATACTGTTTATCAGCATATTAGTTAATCATCCATGGATTTATTTCGCCTTCGAGCTGACCGTAATGAACGTTATGCTCTATTACATGGTGCACCGCTATGAAACGATCGGCAAACAATTAACCCATGAACTGGAACAATCGGCAACCGCTTAGAGGACTCCTGTTCGATTACGGAGGAACCATCGACACCAACGGCCGGCATTGGGCGGAAGTCTTGTGGGATGCTTATGTGAGCCACGAAATTCCGGTCAGCAAAGAAGCCTTTCGGGAAGCATACATTCAGGGGGAACGCTATCTGGCCACTCATCCGGTGATCCGGCCCTGCGATACTTTTCGCGATGTCTTAACGGCTAAAACTCAATTTCAAATCCAATGGCTGATCCATAACGGATTTTTAATAAAAAATGCACATTCTTCAACTTATCCATTGATGATTTCAAATCAATGTTATACCTTTGCCCAAATTGTGTTACAAAATTCAGTGAAGGTCTTACAAAAATTGGCGTCCCAATTCCCTTTAGGCTTGGTTTCAAACTTCTACGGAAATCTCGAAACCGTTTTGAACGAGTTCGGATTGTCAACGTATTTCCAGTCGGTGGTAGAGTCGGCGGTAGTCAATGTGCGAAAACCGGATCCGGCGATTTTCGACCGCGCCGTCAAAGCCCTCGGAATGCAACCCGGCGAAGTGGCGGTAATAGGCGATTCCTATTCAAAAGACATTGTTCCCGCCCACACACTCGGATGCCGTACCGTTTGGCTGAAAGGCGATGTATATGACAAACAGGATACGGGAACCGCCGCTGATGCAGTGATACAAGATTTAAATGAACTACTAATTATTTTTAATGTCAACAAATAAATAGATCTGATAATCATGGAGAAACAACAATTGAAAGACGCTTCGGGTAAACTCGGCGTGCTTGTGATCGGAGTGGGAGGCGCTGTCGCAACGACTTTTATCGCAGGAACATTACTGATTCGCAAAGGATTAGGCGTTCCCGTCGGTTCGATTAGCCAATTAGCCACCATCCGGCTGGGGAAAAGGGAAGAAAACCGTTTCCCGAAAATCAAAGACATCGTACCTTTGGCCGACCTGAACGATCTGGTTTTCGGAGGCTGGGATATTTTTGAAGAAGACGCCTACACGGCCGCCCGGAACGCCGAAGTACTGACCGCTGACGATTTGAACCAAGTCAAAGACGAACTGCAAGCCATCCGGCCGATGAAAGCCGTTTTCGACCAATGCTATGTTAAACGCCTGCACGGCACTTGGACAAAAGAAGCGCCCACGAAATGGGACTTGCAAGAGGCTGTCCGACAGGATATCCGCCGGTTCAAAGCCGAAAATCATTTAGATCGTCTGGTTTGCCTTTGGTGCGGAAGTACGGAAATATTTATCCAGTCCGGCGAAGTACATCAATCGCTGCCGGCTTTCCGAAAAGCGCTCAAAGAAAATCACCCGGATATTGCTCCTTCCATGATTTACGCTTATGCCTGTCTGGAAGAAGGCGTTCCTTATATCAACGGCGCTCCCAACCTGACAACCGATATTCAGGCCCTCTGGGAACTCGCCGAGCAAACACAAACGCCCATCTGCGGCAAGGATTTTAAGACGGGACAAACACTCCTGAAAACCGTTATTGCTCCGATGCTGAAAACCCGTATGCTGGGTTTGAACGGATGGTTCTCTACCAACATTTTGGGCAATCGCGACGGCGAAGTATTGGACGACCCGGATTCCTTCAAAACCAAGGAAGAATCCAAACTTTCCGTCATCGACACCATCCTGCAACCGGAACTTTATCCGCAATTATACGGAAATTATTACCATAAAGTACGCATCAATTATTATCCGCCGCGCAAGGATAACAAGGAGGGTTGGGACAATATTGATATTTTCGGCTGGTTGGGTTACCCGATGCAATTGAAAGTCGATTTCCTTTGCCGCGATTCCATCTTGGCGTCCCCTCTCTGTTTGGATTTGGTATTATTCATCGATTTGGCCAAACGAGCCGGAATGAGCGGAATACAATCCTGGTTGTCGTTCTATTTCAAAAGCCCGATACACGACCGGGAACATATTGCCGAACACGATTTGTTTATTCAATATGTGAAACTGAAAAATACTTTGCGCCTGATTCTCGGAGAGAAAACCATCGACTTTATTGATTAAGCGCCGCCGCCTTTTCGTCTTTATCGCGTTGATCGGCCATTTTCAATAAATTCCGGAAATCTTTAATGTTGAGTATCAGTAAAATCACGCAGGCTATCGTACCGGAATAGATAATCGAATCTTTTACGGCAACCTCCAGAATCAAAATCACGGAAAGCAAAATACGCGCTTCCGTAGGGCCTAAAATGCCGGAATCAATCGTATATTGATTGACGATTTTGTAACGCAGCAACGCCATCATCATGGCCCAGCCATAGAATACGACAAATCCGAAACCGATCAATTCCCATTGACCGCTTACGTAAATGATGTAACCGCAACCGATTAAGATATTGGTTAACCAATCGACGATAAAATCCAGCGAAAAGCCGTACCATTTTCTCGGACGATTGCGATAATAAGCCAAACGCCCGTCCAGCGAATCGCCAAACCAATTGAGAAGAAAGCCGAAAATACCCAGTAACAACCATTCCCTTTGAAAGTAAGCGGCCAATATAAAACTGCCGGTCGTAATAAAACTGCCGGCAAAGCCTAAACCGGTAAGCATATTTGAACTCACCCAAGAAGGGATTCGTTGCACCAGAACAACAAGCAATTGCTGCTCGTATTTCTTCAAAATATTCGTCCGGTTTCTGTCTTTCGTGATTTTAGACAACGTATCGGCATTCTGCGTATCGAGAGAATCTTTCATATTCATTTATTTTAGGCAAAGATAATATTTTTTTTAAAACATCGCATGGTCAATCAAAGAATGATGATTAATTTTGCCAAAAATTATAATACTGACTATTTCGACAAAATGAAAGATAAACTGATTGATAAATCTTTACTTCAAAGCATTTCTCCCCTGCTGGCTCGCCCGTGGGTAATGAAAGGGGTTATGAAAATCGGAGGACTGGACAAAGTAAACCGCGTATATGATTCGGCCAAGCATTTGACCGGTACCGATATCGAAGACGCCATGATTGATGGTCTGGGAATTACCCGTCGCGTACACAATATCGACGTGCTCCGTCAGTTCGACGGACAACCGTTCATCACCGTTTCCAATCATCCTTACGGGCACATCGACGGCATCCTGCTGATTGGGGAAGTGGCCAAAGTCCGCCCCGACTACAAAGTGATGGTAAACTGGATGCTGGGACAAATTGATATTATGCAAGACCATTTCGTCGGCGTTAATCCGTATTCGGCCGATCAGGTCAATAAATCCAGCGTAGGAGGCGTCAAAGAGAGCCTGCGGTATTTGAAGGAAGATCATCCCATGGGATTTTTCCCTGCCGGTGCGGTTTCCAAGAATACCGGTTTTAACAAGGCCAAAGACCGCGAATGGCAAACCGGCGTTATTAAATTGATCCGGAAAGCGCAAGTACCCATCATTCCGGTGTTTATTTCCGGAAAAAATTCATGGTTCTTCAATTTTCTCGACCATTTTCATTGGATGGTGCGGAACATCCGGCTGTGCCACGAACTGGATACGAAGAAAGGCAAAACCATTCATCTCGTGTTCGGAAAACCGATCCTGCCGGAAGAACAAAAAAAATTCACCGATACCCAAGGCTTCGGTGAATTTCTAAAAGAGCAGACCTACGCTTTAGCAAACTCCCTGTGAAACGGCGTGCATCATGCCCGACACTTCACCCAAGGCTTTCATCCTGCCCAAGAATGAATAACCGGGATTGTATTTTTTATCCACATCGGTCAACATCAAGGGGGCATGATCGACCCGCATCGGCAACTGCGGATAATCCTTGAAAATTTTTATCAACTCCAGCAAATGCCCCCGGCCGCCGAAATGCGAAGCCTCTATAAAATCGCCGTTGGGCAAGACATCGGTACTGCGCAAATGCACAAAGTGCGTGCGGGACGCAAATTTACGCGCCAAGGCCGGAACATCGTTGTGAATGTTGGCGCTCAGCGAACCGGCGCAGAACGTCAATCCGTTGTGCGGATTATCTACCGCTGTCAGGAACCAGTCGATATCTTCTTCGTTCGTTACGATGCGCGGCAAACCCAAGACCGGAAACGGAGGATCGTCGGGATGCACACAAAGATTGACGCCGTATTCTTCCGCCACAGGAACCACTTGTTCGAGAAAATACCGGTAGTTGTCGCGCAACTGTCGTTTATCGACGCCTTGGTATTTTTCCAGCAAACGGTTGAAAATCGCCACCGGATTCCGGTCGCCTTCCTTGATATTGCCGTTGACGAATCCCTGCGTTTTGACGATGATGTTTTCGATCAGCATTTCTTTTTCGGATTCCGTGAGGGTCTTGGCCAAGGCGTGCGCTTTTTCCAACACCTCGGCGGAATAATCCTTTGCTGCATTTTCCCGTTTCAGGATATAGATATCGAAAACGGCAAAGCGAGCGCGATCGAAATACAGCGTGTAAGCGCCATCCGGCAAGGGATGTTTCAAGTCGGTACGAACCCAGTCGATCACGGGCATGAAATTGTAACAAACGGTTTTTACGCCGGATTTCCCCAGATTCGCCAAACTGATTTTATAATTCTCAATCAACCGGTCGCGATCGGGGCCGGCATATTTGATACTTTCCGAAACCGGTAGGCTTTCGACGACCGACCAGCGAAGACCGGCGGCCGCGATGTACGTTTTCATCTCGTCGATTGCTTCCGGCGGCCAGATTTCGCCGTTCGGAATGTGATGCAAGGCGGTAACAATCCCTTCTACGCCTATTTGCCGGAGATCGGAAAGGGTAATAATGTCGTTTTTACCGAACCAGCGCCATGTTTTTTCCATATCATTTTTTTCTTAACAGTAAATTAAACGCACAAAGATAAGCATTTATTTGCAATCTATATGTCCCGCAGAGTTATAAAAGATTGATATGAGGCACACGATAGCGATCGCCTTTGAGCTTTGCCTGCGGCTTGCAAATCGAAATTTTCCAAAGCTTTTACAACGAATAAATCTATATATACACATTTCGCCAACCTGTTTTTTTTAACACATAAAAAACCAATTGAATTATAATTAATTAAGAAAAAAAATATTTTTTTTCTGTATTCTTATACTAAAATATATGATAAAATGTTTCTCGATTAACAAATATATACATATATTTGCATTGTTTTTGTATGAAGTATATGAATAAATAACTTATATTTGATAGTGTTTCAATTGTTTATTAAATTAATTTAATTATGATGGAAAAAAAGTGTTGTATTAATCTAAGAAGTCTTGTGGTTACAAGATTAATTTTTTATTTATTGTTGATGGGCGTCGTTCAAATATCGGCCTACGGAGTTGTTCCTTCTCACGAAAACGTTTTGGAAACTCATGACGTTCAGCAAAAAACGATTACCGTAAAAGGAATTGTACTGGATGAATTCAATGAACCGTTGCCAGGCGCTTCTATTGTTATCAAAGGCACTCAAAACGGACAGGCAGCTAACGAGAACGGCGAATTTGAATTCACGAATGTGTCTCCGAATGCTGTTTTGGCAGTTTCTTTTTTAGGCTATCAAAAAACGGAAATCCCGGTGAATGGAAACCAGATGCTGACCATTCGTATGCAGCCCGATTCTCAAGTATTGAGCGAAATGGTTGTAACCGGATACCAAACGATTGACCGCCGATTATTTACAGGAGCCGTAGCTACTATCAAAGCGGAGGAAGCGCTTACGGACGGTGTAGCGGACGTTAGCCGTTCCTTGCAAGGGAAAGCGGCCGGCGTGCAGGTGCAGAATATTTCCGGCACCTTCGGAGCTTCGCCCAAACTTCGTATTCGAGGTTCGGCAACCATTTACGGAAACCAAAAACCGTTATGGATTGTAGATGGCGTAGCGCTCGAAGATGTTGTAAACGTATCCGTCGATGATTTATCGTCCGGTAATGCGGAAACGTTGATCGGTTCGGCCATCGCCGGTTTGAATGCCGATGATATTGAAACGTTCCAGATCTTAAAAGATGCTGCGGCATCGTCTATCTACGGAGCGCGCGCTATGAACGGCGTCGTTGTCATCACAACTAAAAAAGGAAAAAGGGGATCGGTGAAACTCAATTATACCGGCGAATTTACCAGCCGTCTTAAACCTTCCTATCAGAATTACAACATCATGAATTCTCAGGAACAAATGATGGTGTATGAAGAAATGGCGGCAAAAGGATGGCTAAATTATGCCAATGTTTCGCGGCAAGCGAATGGCGGTATTTATAAAAAAATGTATGATCTCCTGTCGGAATGGAATGAAAATACCGGGCAATTTACATTACAGAATACGCCGGAAGCCAAGGCGGCATTTTTGCAACAATACGAAACCATTAATACCGATTGGTTTGATGAATTGTTTAAAAACTCATTGCAACAAAATCACTCCTTTAATATTTCCGGAGGTACGGATCGTTCTTCTTTTTACGCTTCACTCAGTTATTTTGGAGACAGCGGATGGTCGGTAGGCGATAATGTAAAACGGATAACAGGAAGCGCCAATGTTTCTTACGATGTGAACAAACACGTAACATTCAGACTGTTATCTAATACGTCTGTTCGATTGCAAAGAGCGCCCGGTTCCAACAACCGAAGCGTGGATGTTGTCAACGGGACGTATGTCCGCGATTTTGATACCAACCCGTATAGCTACGCATTAAATACCAGCCGCGTATTAAGACCCTATGATAATGATGGAAATCTGGAATACTACACGATGAATTATGCGCCTTTCAATATTTTGAATGAAATAAACAGTCATACATTGGATATTGGAAAAAGCGATACCAAATTGCAAGGAGAATTGGAAATAAAACCGATAAAAGGATTATCCATTCGATTACTTGGCAATTTTAATTATTCGCAAAGCGCTCGTGAACAGAAAGTAAACGAAAAATCGAATTATGCGCAAGCGTATAGAGCCAACGACGATAGCTATGTAAACGACAATAACCGGTATTTATATGCAGACCCGGATCATCCGGCATTACCCTCAGTGGTCATTCTACCCTATGGCGGTTTTTACAACCGTACAGATAATAACTTGATTCACTGGTTTGAAAAAGCCTTGGCAGAATACAATCTCGGATTAGATAAACACCTGTTTAATATTTTGTTAGGACAAGAATTAAGTTATTCGGATCGTACCTCTTCGTTCTTTCAAGGCTGGGGATACCAATGGGATCGCGGCGGTACGCCTTACCTCGATTACAAAGCTTTCAAGAAAATGGTGGAAGCCGGAAGCTCTAATTATTATTACAGTTATTCTCCGGATTACGATCGAGCTTCTTCTTTCTTATCCCGAGTCGGGTACAGTTACGATGGAAAATACGTGCTCAACTTAGCCGGCCGTTATGAAGGATCGAACCGTTTGGGACGCACTCGTCAAGCTCGCTGGTTGCCCACCTGGAGTTTAAGCGGCGCATGGCATGTAAGCGACGAAAAATTTATGGAATCCGTAACCCCGATTTCGCTTCTCAATCTGCGGCTCTCTTACAGTATGAACGGTAATCCTCCGGAACGGGCCAGCAACGCGCTTCCCGTGTTCTATAACGATGTGATATACCGTCCTACCCAATCCGAAATCGAAAATTACATCTACATTTCTCAATTGGAAAATAAAGATTTAACGTGGGAAAAACTGTACGAGTTTAATGTTGGTTTGGATATGGGATTTTTGAATAATCGTATCAGCCTCACTACCGATTTGTATTCCCGACGGTCGAAAGATCTGATTGGCCGGATCCGTACTTCCGGCATCGGCGGACAGACGGACAAATACGTGAATTATGCCAATATGAAAGCCAAAGGGATAGAAATTACCTTGGATACCAAAAACATAGTAACGAAAGATTTTTCATGGACAACCAATTTCAATTTTGCGTACAATAAAAATGAGATTACCAAGTTAGAAGGTTTTCCGCGCGTATGGGATTTGGTTCTTGAGGCCGGTTATCCCCGTGAAGGTTATCCCCAACGGAGTTTGTTTTCGATTCCTTTCACCGGGTTGAACAGCGACGGCCTTCCGACCGTACTGAATGAAAACGGCGAAAAAGTAGTCGGAAATATTAATTTCCAGGAAACATTAAATACAAACTACCTGAAATATGAAGGGCCTATCGATCCGCCCATTACCGGAGGTTTCGACAACACATTCAAATATCGCAACATCCGCTTGAGCGCGTATCTGAGTTATGCCTTCGGAAATGTCGTTCGTTTGGATAATATTTTCCGGAGCAGTTACAATGATTTGTCCGCTATGGGTCGCGAATTTATGGATCGTTGGGTATTGCCTGGAGATGAAGCACATACCAACGTACCGGTTATTGCCTCCTTAGGACAGGTTAACGACAACTCTAAGATGTCTGCGGCTTATAATGCATACAACTATTCCACCGAACGTGTTGCTAAGGGCGATTTCATTCGTCTGAGAGACGTTACATTGTCGTACGATTTACCCAAAAGCTGGATGCAAACAATAGGCGTAGGAAACATTCAACTGCGAGCGATTGCATCCAATCTCTTTTTATTGTATTCCGATAGCAAATTGGAAGGACAGGATCCTGAATTTTTCAAATCCGGCGGTGTCGCGATGCCTGTTCCGAAACAATATACATTTTCGGTCAGAATCGGATTTTAATCACTTAATAATCATGTAAAATGAAAACAAAATTATTATATATTATCACATTCATATTCGCAGCAGGTTTTTATGCCTGTGATGATTACTTAGATGTTGTTCCGGATAACCGTACCGTATTGGACAGCCCGGAATCTGTACAGGAATTATTGGTTCGCGCGTATCCGCAAGCGCACTATTTTCATGTATGCGAAATTATGAGCGACAATGCGGGAGAACGCAATACGACTTCCTCTCACAGCCGGGAAATCCTGAACGACGAAATGTACCGGTGGGAAGAAGGCTTCCAGGCCGGAACCGGTCAGGATACGCCGTATTATATATGGTCGCAATATTACAGTTCGATTGCCGCCGCCAATCAGGCTTTACAGTCGATTTCCGAAGCGCCCGACCAGGAAAATTACCGGGCTCAGAGGGGCGAAGCTTTGGTGTGCCGCGCCTTTAATCATTTTCTGTTGGTCAATATTTTTGCCGAACATTATCATCCGGAAACAGCCGATCAAGCTTTGGGTATTCCTTATAATACCGAACCGGAAAATATTGCCGTAAAATATTACAAACGCAACACAATGGCTGAAACTTACGACCTGATTGAAAAAGATCTGAAAGAAGGATTGGCTTTGATCGACGATAATATCTACAATGTGCCGAAATATCATTTTACCAAAGCGGCGGCCAATGCGTTTGCCTCCAGGTTCTATTTATATAAAGGCGATTGGGACAAAGTAATCGAATGTGCCAACGTGGCGTTAGGCGAAAACGTCGCCGCAAAGATATTACCGCTGAATGTCGCTGAATTTTCCGCCGCCGCTGCGGAAGAATATCGTATGAAATACAGAAGAGTCGATCAGCCGAATATTTTATTATTGACCAGCGCCGCAAGCTGGTGGGCGCGCGACCATTATAGTTCCTCGCTGAAATACGGAATGATTGCCCGCCACAGAAGCGAAGTATTTACGACCGCGAATATAGCAGGCACTACGGCAACGTATTACAGAGCCTGGTACAGTTCAACGACTCAGGCATACTATTTGTATAAATATCCGGAATATTTCAAATACAGCTATCCGGGAGCCACCACCGGGGTCGGTTATGTAATGGGCGCTTATTTAACTGCCGAAGATGTATTGTTTAACCGGGCGGAAGCCTACGTAATGAAAAATCGAATGGATGATGCGCTGGCCGATATGTATCTCATTTTATCGAAACGAGTGAATCCGACTTCCACCGGAGGTGTTGTTAGACAGGTTACGCTGGAAAATGTAAAAACCTATTACAATAACAAACCGGCATATCCGGATCTGAAACCGTTTTATAAATCAACAATCAATGACGACCAGATGTCTATGTTAAAATACATTGTGGATTGGCGTCGCAAAGAATTTTTCCTGGAAGGATTAAGATGGTTTGATATCAAGCGTTTTCACCTGGAAATAACGCATTATTTCGACGTTACCAGCGCTACGGATTCCAGCGTACAACCTATCGTACTCAAAGAGGATGATCCAAGAAGAGCCGTCCAAATTCCGAATACGGCTCAAGGGTTTGGCGTCGAACCGAATCCTCGTTAGTTGTGTGTTTATTTGAATGATTATTAATAAAATGAAATTATGATACGAAAAATAGTTTTTAATTTAGTAGCCATAGCTGCTTTCAGTTGTATGGTGGCTTGTTCGGAAGACGAAAAATTTGCTCCCAGCATTTTCGACACAACTCCTCCGGCACGGACGGAATTGGATAATTGGATTATGGATCACTTGACAAAGCCATACAACATTGAAATCATTTACCGGTGGGAATATACCGAATCCGATTTATCCAGGTATATCACGCCGGCAAAAGAAGAAAATGTGGCCAAAATGGTGCAAATATTCAATCCGGTATGGACAGATCCCTATGTGAAAATTGCCGGAAGCGAGTTTTTTAATAAACTGTGTCCGAAACAAATCATGTTGGTGGGTTCCAGTTCTTACAACAGCAACGGTACCCTTACGTTAGGAACGGCAGAAATGGGACGAAAAATTGTGCTCTACGAAGTGGACGAATTCGATCGAAAAAACAAAACCCGATTGAAACGCTACATGAAAACCATGCACCACGAATTTACTCACATCTGTAACCAGGTTATCCGGTTCGATCCTTCGTTTGAACTGATAACCGCCGCCGGCTACCGAACGGACTGGAATAATGTTACCTTAGCCAATGCGTATAATTTCGGCTTTATTACGCAGTACGCACAAGCTTCTCCAACGGAAGATTTCGCTGAAATGGTGGGGATTATGCTGACTACTTCCGTCGAAGAATGGAATTCGATTCTGGACAACCAACCGAATAACCAGGAAGCGAAAGATGCGTTAAGAGCCAAAGAAGCCTTGGTCGTTAAGTATTACAAAGAAGCATGGAATTTCGATATCAAAGCGCTGCAAGCCGAACTCGAAATTGCTATTGATAAAGTAGTAAACGAATAATTTTAACAGTTAGAACAATGAAAAGTTATATTTATTTATTCTTATTTGCATTTTTATTTACAGCTTGTTCGGAAGAAGATCGAATCTTTTCGGAAGCTTCCGGGACAAGAACTGCTAAATATGTCGATGAATGTTATTCTCTCCTGCAATCATCCGAGCAAGGTTGGAAAATGACGTATTGTCCCGACGCCGCCTCTTACGGCGACTATCATTTTCTGATGAAATTCAAAGCGGACAATCGGGTCGAAATGCTTTCCGAATTCAGTGACGAAGCTATAACCAGCTCTTACCGGATTGATATGTCTCAAGGCCCGATACTGGTATTTGATACCTACAATTATATTCACGAATTGTCCAAACCCAATAACAACCCGCCCTACGGCTTATCCGGCGATTTTGAATTTGTGATAAAAAACACATCCGAAAACGCCATAGAACTTGCCGGACGCAAGAAAAACATACCCGTGCGACTGGAAAAAGCGACCGAACAAGACTGGGACGATATGGGGAAAATGTATTTCATTCAAGACAATATCAAACTGCATACGGAAGGAAAAACCAAAGAGATTTGGGTAGTCGAAGTAAACGGTAAAAACGTGAAAGGTTCGCTCGTAGCCGATCCGTTAAAACGGACTTGCACCATCACGTGCGGATCGGTAGTAGTTGCCGGAATTTATACCTTGACCCCGAACGAAGTAAAATTCAATAAAGAAATCGCTTTGGAAGTGGAGGGTACTACCATTCGTTTCGACGGATTGAAATTCCAGGCAGGCGCCACGCTTGCCGATCGGAAATTTATTTCCAACGACGCCAACGCTTCATTGGTTTTTAGCATCGATACGGAAATCGTCTTGGGTTATAACGACTTTTTGGGCGATTATATCTTCCGCTATGCCATTAGTAACACGGCCACCACTCAGACCCGGTCGCTCGATGTAACCTTGCTGGCCGAAGAAACCGGAAAAACCTACCGTCTGGAAGGCTTACTGGCCGATAATTCTCCGGGAAAACTGATTGTCAATTTTAACTCCAACGGAACCATCTCCATGCTGGGACAAGTAATGTATGTTTATCCCGATACGAAATATGATTTTTGGCTGCTTCCGTATTCCTATCCGATAAACGGTAATTACACAAGCAGAACCACCACCTATGGTTTAGTAAGTAAAGAGATTGAGGTCATTGATGGAAAGTTAAAATTCAAAATGCTGGATAATGAACTCTGGGTTGGGTACGGTGGCGTTGCCGGATTTCTCCTCCGGAATTACGAAGGCTCTACAAACAGAGGAAACGTGAATGGGAAAGACGCCCAGCCCTTTTATTTTTTCCCTGTCTTTGAACAAAAATAGATAAGGCTTTTTTCATCATTGCAACTGCGAGGAACAAAGCAGGAAGCAATCCGGAAGTTTGTAAATCACCGGATTGCTTCGGGCTTTGTCCGCGTAATTTGAACTTGCGAAAAAACGATCCGGTTCAAGACGATGATGATTTCCCGTTTTTGACACGGCCTCTTTTTTAGAGGATGATCAAAAGTAACAGAACCGTCATTGCGAGGGCGTTCACCCGAAGCAATCCATTGATAATTAACAATCTGGTTTGCTTCCTGCTTCGTTCCTCGCAGTTCGCAATGACGAGAAATCGACTTTTTGATACAGCCTCTTTTTTTTACTGTCGTCGATAGAACATCCTCCTATCAACGACCGGCCTCGATCGGTTGGATCAGATACCGGTAATGATACGAATCGTAATTGACCCGGTAAGGCGCCAGCGGCAAAGCGCCCCAACTGTTGACGCCGGCTACGCCCATCTGGCGGTAATCGACATTCAGATAGATTTCGCTCCGTTTTTCCAGTTCGCCGGCATGGTACTGTTTGCGTTCCTGTTCCGGATCCAAATCTTGGATAGAGAAATGAAGCGCGGAAAATTCCAGCGGAAATTCGCCGGTAATTTTCAGGCCGGCGCCCTTCGCATCGGTCAGCGAGAGCCACCGCACTTCGGTTTTGTTGCCGGTTTCCTGCGGACGCACGTAGGGGAAAAACTGCTCGTCCACCGTGCTTTGATAGAGGCTGACTTTCGCGCCGGAATTGCGGTCGATGTAATTTTCCCACGGGCCGCGGCCGTAATACGTCAGCCGGTCGTAGGGCTTGGCAATGACGAACGCCGTGCCGAATTTGGGCAGCATCGGATGGTCGCCGGCTTTTTTCTCCAGCCGGTTGTCCACCAGCACCGCGCCGTCGCCGGCCACCGTATAGGTCTGAATGAAACGGGCGTCGCCGTTCAGGAGGGATTTTTCAAAAGTGATTTTGTAGTTTTCGTTCTCCTGTGTTATGCTGACCGATACCGGTTCCGTTTTTCCTGCATCGTGCCAAATCCGCAAACTGCGGTTTAATCCGGCGCCGTGGTCGTTGTCGGTCATCGGACGCCAGAAATTCACCTGCGCGCCGCTTTCAATCAGCGTGCGGCCTTTGTATTGGTATTTCTTTATCAATCCTTTTTCCAGATCAAACGTGATGGAAAAGTCTTTTCCTTTTCCCGTCCATTCTTTATCCGTTTGAGTAACTTTCAGCGGCGATTGCGACAAGCTCCAAACCGGCGCCTGATAGCTCGACAAAACCAACTGTTCGCCGGCCACCGGATAGTCTTTGGCCAGAAGCGGCTCGGCGGATTTCAACCGGTAATCGATGTTCAGGAAATATTCTTTTTCCGGTTGCAAGGTGTAAGTAAGCGGCAGCTTCACCGTTTCCGTTTGCTGAGGCGCGGTGCGGAGGGTTTCCTCTTTCCCCGTTTGTACCGGTTTCCCGTTTTCGATCAATTCCCAGACCAGATAATAATTGCTCAAATCGCGGAAATAATATTTATTTTTTACTTCGATTTCGTATGAAGACTTGTTTTTGAGTGTGGTTGCAATGTTTTGATAGACTTTTTTCACTTCGTAAGCGCCCGGATTCGGTATTCTTGCCGGATTGACCACGCCGTTAATCAGGAAATTCCGGTCGTTCCCTTTTCCTTCAAAGACAGAAGCCGGTTCAAAATCGCCGCCGTAAGCATAAAACGTTTTGCCGTTACGGGTTACCTGCAAGCCCTGATCGATCCAGTCCCAGATGAAACCGCCCTGCAAAGTCGGATAGCGCGGATCTTCAATCACTTCCCAATATTCTTTGAAATTACCCAGACTGTTGCCCATCGCGTGAGCGTACTCCGAGGCAATCATCGGACGGTCGGTATGATTCTCAGCGTACCGGCGAAAGCTTTCCGGACCCGGATATTGAGGAACATAGATATCGGTATTCCATTCCATTACTGCCCGTTCGTACTGCACCGGACGGGTCGGATCGGCTTTTTTCAAATTCATGTATGCGTGGTAAAAGTTGTATCCGTTGCCGGCTTCATTACCCAGCGACCAGAAGGTTACGCAGGGAAAGTTTTTATCGCGTTCGTACATCCGCATCACGCGATCGAGATGGGCTTTTAACCAGTGGTAATTGTTTCCCAGCGTTTTATCCAGATCGTAATACAAGCCGTGCGATTCGATATTGGCTTCGTCGCAGACATAGATGCCATATTCGTCGCACAATTCGTAAAACAAAGGGTCGGTGGGATAATGACAGTTTCTAACGGCATTGATATTCAACTGTTTCATCAGTTCGATATCTTTGCGCATATCGGCTTCGGAAATGACGTGCGCCGTAAGCGGATCGTGTTCGTGGCGATTCACGCCTTTAATCAGTACCGGTTGCCCGTTAACCAGCGCCTGCGCGTTCTTGATTTCAACGGTACGAAAACCGACCCGTGCGGGAATTACTTCCAGTGTTTGGCCGGCGGCGTCCTGTAAGGTAATGTAGAGCGTATATAAATAAGGTATTTCTGCCGACCATGCTTTGACGTCGGGCACGGTTTCATCGAATGAAAGTTGACTTTTGGCAGCGGAAAAGGCCTGTTTTTCAGTCTGTTCAAACACCGTATTTCCGGCGGCGTCCGTCAAACGGACCTGCACGCCGTATTGAACCGGCGCAGCGGCTTGCTCTTTTTCTTTCAACGCATAGTTATCTACTTCCAGGGAAAGACTGAAACGGCCGTTTTTATAGCTTTCGTCCAGTTGGCTGATAATCTTTAAGTCGCGAATATCAAGTTTGGGCGTGGCATACAAATATACTTCGCGCTCGATGCCGGAAATGCGCCAGAAATCCTGACATTCCAGGTAGCTGCCTATGCTCCAGCGATAGACTTCGAGGGCGACGGTGTTTTCGCCTTTCCGCAGATAAGGCGTAATATCAAATTCGGCTTCCAGCTTGGAGTCTTCGCTGTAGCCCACGTATTGGCCGTTGATCCAGATGTAAAACGCCGACTTCACCGCCCCCAGATGAATAAACACCTGACGCCCGTCCCAGGACGCGGGAAGGGTAAACGCGCGGCGATAAGCGCCCACGGGATTGTAATCGGAGGGAATGTTTTCTACCAACTTCTTCGGATCTAATTTGGAATACGGCGCGCCAAACTCAAACGGATGATTGACGTAAATGGGATACCCATACGTTTTTCCGGTATTGTTAAATTCCCAGTTGGCGGGAACCTGAAAGTTGTCCCACGCGCTTACATCGTAAGAATCTTCATAGAAATCGACCGGACGCAAAGAAGGATTTTCTACCCATTTGAATTTCCACCACCCATTGAGCGATTGAAAATAACCGGATTGTTCCTTTTTCCTGCCTTCCGCCAGACGTTGACTCTCGTACGCAAACGCGCTCGCCCGCATAGGCATGCGATTGACGTGAGTGATCGAAACGTCCTGCCATTCTTTGAGTTTGGAGGATTGATCATTTTTTTCCGATTGAGAAAAAACGCAGGTAAACGGAAGTAAGAAAAACAAAAAAGAATAAAAAAGTTTCATTATATAGATGTTTTAAAAAGATTTTTTATTAACAAAGTACTCACTTGTCTTATGAATCAAAAATTGTTTCGCAAAAGTAATGAAAATAATTTATAAAAAAAATCCGTACAAACAAATCGAACGGCCCCTGTTGGATATGAAGGAAAAAGTCGTTTTTGTCATCATTGAACAGGGTTGATTTTTGCAGCCGTGAAGAGGCTGAATGTATCAAAAGGTCGATTTCTCGTCATTGCGAACTGCGAGAAACGAAGCAGGAAGCAAACCAAATTATTGATTATTAATTGATTGCTTCGGTTTCTGCGCCTTCGCTGCTTACGCTTACCTGAAACGCACCAAAATCGCCTAAACGGACAATTTTGCCGCTCGCGCGGGCTATCAAATCAAATCAGATAAATAACGTGGACCATAATATTTCAATTCATGTATGCATGTATTTTTATATCTAATACTTCGTTCATCATTTGGTTGCAGTTCTAAGGCTTGAATGAAACATTTGAGAGCATCTCGCACGAGATAAGGTTCTAAATACATACTGTTGTCTTCATCATATCTTTTAGCTTCGCTTAACATCTGTGCTCCTTTATTAAACAACAATGTAGCATCTTCGATATTCTTTAATTTTCGCCTTGTTTCTTCGCTCTCAAAAACTTCTTTCTCATCTTCCTCAAAATCCAATATGGTAGAAGTAAACGTTGCATCGTTCTTTGACTTCCACTCATATTCTTTTTGCATTAAACAAATGGCTTCATACGATTCTAAAAATGTTTGTTCTTGTAACAGACTCTCAATTTCATTGATTATATCTTTCGTTTGTTCAATATGGTATCTGTTTTTTAGATTTTTCTTTATTTTTTGCAGCAAAGAATTTGCTTCTTTGGTAGTATCTTTTTGTAATTTATCTAACAACTTGACAATAATCTCATTTCTAACAATATCATCGTCGTCAAGTACTTGCAATGCAACATACGGGTTATTATTGATTAGTTGTAATAAAATTTCTGAGGCTTCTTGTCTATTATCTTTTTCATTGGTTGCCGATAAATATTTCACTTTCATAAAATCTGCTTTGTCCTTTGTAAGTGTACAGTGTTCGGTTTCTGATACGGCATTTGAAAAATTCTGTTGCAAATAATAAGATTCTGCCAAATATAAATGTGCATCATCGATTTGATATTCGAGATTTTGATTTTTTTTGTGTATCGCTTCTGCCTGAGCATAATGTATAAAGCGTTCAAAAGCATCAATTGCTTTGGATATATCAATATGTTCTTTCGATCTCAAATAAATTACGCCCAAATTGAACCATGAAAAGAAATCTTTTCGTTCAATGGCTATTGCCTTATTAAATTCGTCAAAAGCATCTTCAAAATACAATTTATGTCCTTTAGCAAGCGCATTTGAGAGATATTTTGCGCCTTCTTCTACATGGTATCTCCGTTCTCTTTGGGTTTCTGGAATTTTTAATTCTGTTAATATATTGTTTAGCAAATCATTAGACATTCTCAACTGTGTATAAAGATTTGAAAAACCCTGTCCAACCATATTTCGCAATGCGAACAAATTGCTGTCCAATTCGGCAAAGCCTTGCCCAACAGCGTTTCCTATTGCATTCAAATTCTTATTTACGTTTGAAAGTTGTATATTAGCTGTGTTTATACCTGCGTTCAATGCCGTAAAACCCTGTGCTGTTATATTTCCTAAAGTATTCAGATTCTTATTTACACTTGAAAGTTGTGCGTTGGCTGCATTTATACCCGTATTTAATGCTGTAAAACCCTGTGTTGTTATATCTCCTAAAACATTCAGATTCTTATTTACCGTATTGATTCCACTATCAATGTTTATAAGACTGTGGTTTAATGAGCCAAAACCTTTATCTAAAGACGAAGTGAGCATATTAGCCACAGAGCCGATTTTGTCGCCAATGAAATTTGCCGAATTGACAAGAGTTGCATTCGTTTCATGAAAACCAGCATAAGAAATCGCACTATTTGTATTGATAGCCTTTCGGATACTTTCCGCTTGTAAAACTCCTACCTGTTGTAAAAACAAAGGGTCGTTTACATCATAAGGTGGTTGCATGCCACAATAAACCTCTTTTGACAGGAAGTCTGTGTATTGTTCAAGTGCACTTTGGCTTGAATTTGGAATGATTGAAAAAATTCTCATAAGAACATAATTTGTAATTATTACAAAGGTACTTATTATTTAGTGTACCCTTTTCTTTGGACAGAAATTAATACTTTGTTAAACAAATTTATTATCACATTTCTTTTTTGAAGAAGTGGTAAAAACCACCTCTCCCTGAAAAGTTTTTTTATTTTTTCCAACTGCAAAAGTAGTTTTTTTTTAAAATCATAAACTTTTTTTAAAATTTTCTTTATAAACACTTAAAGGACAAAGATAATCGATACTTTGATGTGGGCGTTTTCTGTTATAAAACTCAAAATAAGCCTTCAATCCTCTGTAAAGTTCACATCCTGTTTCGCAAGCATTCAGATAGATTTTTTCCCTGTTTTACACTACGCCAAAGTCGCTCTATATAAATGTTGT
>JAITAH010000323.1 GCA_031284225.1 Dysgonamonadaceae bacterium
TAAAATTTCAATTCAAAATAACCGATTATATAAAATTTTACTTAATTTTGTATTGGAAATAATTATAAATCATAGGGAAACGCCTCATTCAGGTGTATTTATTAACGTAAAAATGGGAAATAAAATATTCAAAGCGGTATTGCTGTTTGCCTGTGGAACGGTATTATTTATTGTAGCAGCAGCGCTTTATACGTTTACGGCCTGGGCTTTCCCGGCATTGACGCCGGAAGAATTATTCGCCCTTATACCCACCTTCCGGTCTTTTATTGCCGGAACCTTCGTCGTTGCCGGTTTGGCGGTGGTATTGTCCGTGTTTTTCTCGCTTGCCATTGCGTCCTTTGCCGGCGAATATTACCGGGGAACCCGCATCGCTCACTGGATCAAACACTGGCTAAGCTATTGCAGCAATATTCCTTCCATTGTATGGGGCATTGGGGCTTATTCGGTGGTTCCGGACAAAGGCGTTTTCACGATGGCCTGCGTATTGGCAACGATGATTATTCCCTATGCAAGCTCGTATCTGCTGGTTGCGATGAGTCGTATTCCGCTTCCCCTTCGGGAAAGCGCTTACAGTTTAGGCGCAACTCCCAGCACGGTGATTGGAAAAATTATTCTCCCCCTTGCAGGAAAAAGTTTTCTGGCGGTTTATCTGCTGGCATTCGTCAAAGCGTTGGGAGAAACAATGATTATTGTCGTATTTGCCGGGGAAACCATTGCCGGCGGCCTGTTTTATTCGTTTACGACCGCTACCATTCAGCCGGTTTGGGGCGTACTGGCTTTGGGATTATTTCTGGTTACCGCCGGCTTCAACAGCCTTGCACATTCCGTTTTACGAAAAAACATTCAATGAGAATACTGCATCACCCCCATCCTGTGCTTATCGATCGAATAGCCAAAAGCCTTGTTTGGATATTCTGTATGGCGGCGCTATTGCCTTTTCTCCTGCTGGTATGGAAAGTGATCGGTCAAGGATGGGCAGCCTTTAATCCGGATTTGATTATGCAGCCTTCGCCCCAGCGGACAACGGACGTTCTGCTAACCTCTATGGGCAGCCATAGCCTTTCCAAAGGCATTTTAAATGGCATTTACGGCACTATGTTGATCATTTCCATCGCCATTGTGCCGGCCGTTCTGCTGGGTTTGCTAACCGGCATTTACATCTCCGACAACCGGAACGGCCGGTTTGCATGGATGGTCCGGCAAGCGATTTATCTATTGCATGGAACGCCGGCCATTCTCATCGGATTAGCGGTTTATTGGTGGATGGTTCGTCCGGCCAATCATTTTTCAGCTCTGGCCGGAGGACTTTCCTTAGTGATTATTCTGCTGCCGACCCTGACCGAAGCGACGGTTCGCATCTTGGGAAAACTACCCAACGGATTAAAAGAAAGCGGCTATGCTTTGGGAGGCTCTTATTTCGACGTTACCTGCCAAGTCGTTATACCGGCCGCCGGCCGCCGTCTGGCGGCAACTTTTTTATTGCTGATCACGCGGGCCTTAGGAAAAACCTCTCCTTTTATCGTAACCGCCGCCGGTATCGACCGAATGGACTGGGACATGACCGAACCGGTCAATACGGTAACCGTACTGATTTGGGAATTGTTTAACAATCCCGCTTACGTTCCCCTGATGTGGTCGGCCCTTTTGTTTTGTTTGTTAATCATTTTTATACTGCATTGGATTACCCATCTTATATACCCACCCTATGGCAAATGAATACATACTTGAATTAAAGAACTGGAGTTTATCTTATTCGCCGGGGAAAGACGCGTTAAAAAACATAACCGCCGGCATTTACCCCAATAAGGTATCCTTTATTATCGGCCCGCCGGAATCGGGCAAAAGCGCTATGTTGCGTTCCATCAATCGTCTGTACGAATTAGCGCCCGGAGCGAAAACCCGCGGAGAAATCCGGTTGAACGGACGGAACATACAAACGATTCCCGTTTCGGAACTGCGGCAAAAAGTCGGAATGATTGTTATCGAGCCGAATGTTTTTTCCCGCATGACTGTTCAGGAAAATGTGTTGGCCGGTTATACCTTGAATCATCTTTCTCTTTCGATCAAAGAACAAAAGCGGATAACGGAAACATACCTCCGGACCGTGGATTTGTGGGAAGACGTCAAAAACGATCTCGACAGGAAACCGGATTTCCTTTGTAAAGGACAGCAACAGTGCCTGTGCGTAGCCCGAACATTGGCGCTGCAACCGAAAATCTTATTGATGGATGAACCTATAGCCGCTCTGGAACCGCTCTATGCAGAGAAAATGGAAAACCTCATTAAGCAGTTAAAAGAAACAATGCCTATTCTGATTACTTCCTACAATCTGTCAAGAACTGCCCGCATGGCCGATTATACCCTGTATCTGGACAATGGCGAACTCGTCGAATACGGCGCCACTTCCGATATTTTCCTGTCGCCGACCGACAAGAGAACCGAAAAATACATCGCTCACCGAATCTAATCACTCTAAAAAATGCAACACAACATCACTCAAGAAAATTTTAACGGCGAACTGGAAAAGATATCGATTGCCCTCATCCATCAAATTACCTGCATCGAATCGTTGATAGCCACCGGGTGGCAAGACTCCGTTTACCGGCAACTCGTAGAAAATGAAAAAATTATAGACACTCAAGAAGATTTGTTTATAAAAAATTTCACGGTTTATATGGCGCTGATGTCTCCGAAGGTCAAACTTTTACGCAAAATCATATCGATCCACGAAGCCATCCTGTTTATGGAAATCATGAGCGACCTGATGGTCGATATTGCGGATAGCTTGAAAAAAATAAAACTGAATAAACCGGAACTGGAAGCCTTAAAAAATGATTTGCAGCATATCTTCGACATCTTAAAAACGATTGTGCAAATGGTTACTTTCGGTTTTTTCAAAGAAGACATGACTATGGCGTATCCGGTCATCGAGAAAAACAAAGCCATTGAAAAACGCCTGCACCAAATACAAGAAAATTTAATGGATTTTTACCGGGCAATCCCGCTTGACAACGACAAATTACAACATTTGCTCGATCTGAGCCGGATTATATACTTGGTAGAAAAAATACAAAAGTTTACAATTAACATCGCAAAATTGATTATTTTTGTAACCGAAGGAACAAATATCCGGCATCAACGGTTTGAAAAATAAAAAAACAATAAATATGGAAGCGATCAAAATTCTGATTGTCGATGATGAAGAAGATATCCGGGAAATTTTACAATTCAATTTAATCAATGAGGGTTTTCTCATCGACACGGCCGCGTCCGGCGAAGAAGCGCTCGAAATACTTTCTCCCGAACATCATTTGATCTTGCTGGATGTGATGCTGGGCGGAATGTCCGGTTATCATGTGGCGGAAAAACTTCGGAAAGACCATAATTTTATTCCGATTATTTTCCTGACCGCCAAAGGCTCGGAAAACGACCTGTTAACCGGTTTTTCGGTCGGAGGCGATGATTACATTTCCAAACCTTTCTCCATCAAAGAGGTAATCGTGCGGGCGAAAGCCGTTCTCCGTCGGAATGTCTCTTCCATAGCGGCTCCGAACGACGAACCGAAAGAAATTGTTACCGGCGATATAACATTAAACATCGAAGCCAAATACTTGCAATTAAAAGACAAATCGGTTATCCTCACCAAAAAAGAATTTGAAATTCTCCGTCTGTTGATGCAGCATCCCAAACAGTTTTTTACCCGCGAAGCCATCCTGCAAACGGTTTGGCAAAACGAAAGTTTTGTGTTGGAACGTACCGTAGATGTCCACGTAGCCCGTTTACGGAAAAAACTGGAAGGATACAGCGCCTGCATCAGCAACCGTAGCGGTTATGGATATTCGTTCAACGACTCCATTTGTATTAACTTATGATCATGACATACAAACAGCGAATCTTTTTATCCTTTATCGTCCTTTTTTCGCTCTGCGCCGGTTTGATTATGATGCTTATCCTCCATGCGCACAACCATTTTATCTGGGAAAACTCCGAATCCCGGCAAGCCGTATATGCCGAAATGGTCGCCGACTATGTAGAATCGAACCGGTTAGAACCCGGCGACCTCACACAATTGTCGAACCTGATCGTTCTGTTCCCCCCAAATATACAGATAGACATTCTGGATCATACGGGCAACCTTCTGTTTGAAAGTCAACCGAAAAGTAATGTTTCCAACCAAGGGGCGTATTATTTACCGAAAGACGATTACCTGATCCGTGTTGCCTCTCCGGAAGAATTCGGAGAAAACGTTTCAGGAAATTACTATCGGATCTATATTTTGTTCATCTTTTTCCTGTTAATAATCATCCTGTCTTGTTTCTTATATGCCTATCAAAAGTACTATCAATCTTTTAAAAACCTGAAATATTTTATTTCCTATTTCAGCCATCACAACCGTTTTCCATCCAACATCTCTTTCAAAGACGACGACTTGCACCAAATACAATGCCTGCTGCAAGACATCTATACTCAAATACAGCAACGGGAAAAACAAATTACCAAGGAACGGGAAAAATTAATCGACCATTTCCATTACGCGGAAGAAGGAATATCGGTCTTTACGCCCGACCGGCAGAACATTTACACCAATTCCCATTTCATTCAGTATCTGAACCTGTTGCTTCATACGGTTACGTTCGATGTATCGATTCTGTTTCAAAGCGAAATCTTCGACGAAATCGTCCGTTTCCTGCAAGATCCTGCCGGTAAAAATAATTTCCAGACCAAGCGCCACACCAACAATCACATTTTCCTGATACAAATAGTTATTTTCGACGATCAATGTTTTGAAATCATTATCCGCGACACAACTCATGAAAAAGACAATTTCAACCAGTCGGAAATAGCCAATAATGTTGCTCACGAATTATTCACTCCGGTTACGAGTATCCGGGGCTACATCGAAACCTTGATTGAACACCAAAAACTCTCGGAAGAAAAACGACGGGAATACTTGCAACGAACCTATAAACAGATTATTCGCCTCTCGGAAATTATCCAAGATACGGTGCTGCTGTCAAGGGCAACGACCACGCCCCATTCTTTCCTCATGGAAGACATCAACTTTTACGACTTGCTGCAATACCTTACTCAGGAAGAAGACCGGGAAATGATTGCCATCCATAAAGCCACGATTCAAATTCAAATCAATAAACAGGCCACAATCAAAGGAAATCGCACCTTGCTGAGCAGTATTTTCCTCAATTTGGGTCATAATGCCATTAAATACGGCGGCGAACATTGCATCATTACGATTCAGCAATACATGGAAGACGAAAATTTCTATTATTTCTCTTTTGCCGATAATGGGCCGGGAGTGGAAGAAAAAATGCTGGACCGTATTTTTGAACGCTTTTACCGTATCAGCGAAGGACGTACGCGGGAGAAGGGCGGTTCCGGATTGGGACTCACAATCGTAAAAGAAGCCGTTATTTTCCATCATGGACAAATCTCCGCCCGCAACCGGGTCGGCGGCGGACTGGAATTTTTGTTTACACTCCGAAAATATTAACCATATAAAAACGATACAGATATGTTTTTCTTCATTGCCGTATTCTTAGTCTATACATCCGTTAATGGTTATCTTTTCTTCAAAGGATGGAAAATATTGCCGGCTTCGGCAACAGTCAAAACCGCCTACAGCATGGTTTATTTTGTGCTGTACGGCTCGTTCGTCTTTGCCATGCTGGGACGGAATTGCTTGCCTTTGGGCATACAAAAAGCGCTTTATCTTCCGGGTACCGTCTGGCTGGGCGCGATGCTTTACCTGACGCTTTGGTTTTTGATGACCGATGGCATTTATCTGCTCTACCGGTTTATTTTTTCGACCCAAGAGCGTACCAACCGGCGACGATTGCGCCGGATACAAGTAGGAGCAGGATATATTTTGATAATTCTGATATTAACCAATGGTTATTATCGATTTACCCATCCCGTAGTTGTAGAAAAAACCATCGACATCCACAAATCCGGCGGGAAATACCGACAGTTGAAAATAGTGGCATTCAGCGATATACACCTCGGAGTAGCGATCGATAAACAACGACTGCAAAACTATGTACAGCTCATCAACCGTCAACACCCCGACCTCATTCTTATCGGCGGCGACGTGGTCGATAATAACGTCCTTCCCTTAAACTTAGAAAATATGCACGAAGAACTCAACCGGTTACAAGCGCCTTTAGGCGTATATATGTGCTTAGGGAATCACGAATACCTGAGCGGGATAAAACCCAGCTTGGCATTTCTGCAAAAAACGCAAATCCGGTTGCTGATCGATCAAGCAGTTTCCGTCGATGACAGTTTCTGGATTATCGGCCGCGACGATACGCATGGCAACCAACGCCGGCAAGCGCTAAAAACATTGGTTATGCAAACCGATACCTCACAACCGTTAATCCTGATGGATCACGAACCTTGGTTTCCCAACGAAGCCGTCGAAAACGGCATTGATTTGCAATTTTCCGGTCATACGCACGATGGGCAAATGTGGCCGTTGAATCGCATTGTAAAGCGCATTTTCCCGATCGGGTACGGATACGAAAAAACCGGCGATACGCATATTTACGTATCCTCCGGTTTAGGATTGTGGGGACCGCCTTTCCGCATCGGCACGCAATCGGAGATAGCGGTTTTTAATTTACAATTTAATAAATAACTGTCAGGGCAACTTACTCCGACCGTTCTGTTATTTATAATTATCCCAATTAACGTTTCGCATATCGCCGGTTTTCATAAAAACGCTGTGAAACGCCAACGAAGCATTTACATTCTGCGGCGTATGGCCTTTTACGCCCAGCTGCAAGTATTTACGCAAAATATCTTTGTAGGCCGGATCTACGCAATTGTCAATAATGACTTCCGCCCGTTGAATCGGCGATAAACCCCGCATATCGGCCACGCCATGCTCCGTTACTAAAATTTTGACCGAATGTTCGCTGTGATCGACGTGCGAAACCATCGGAACAATCGCGGATATTTTTCCGCCTTTCGCCGTCGAAGGCGTAGTAAAGATCGACAAAAACGAATTGCGGCAAAAATCGCCCGAACCTCCGATACCATTCATCATCTTGGTACCTAAAACATGCGTAGAATTAACGTGTCCGAAAATATCGACTTCCAAAGCCGTATTAATAGCGATTAAACCCAAACGACGGGCAATTTCCGGATTATTGGATATTTCTTGCGGACGAAGCAGGAGTTTTTCCTTATAGATATTCAAATGGGAATAAACCTCTTCCAATACCGGCGTCGTCAGCGATAAAGAGCAGCCGCTGGCAAATTTTACGCGGTTTTCTTTCATCAATCCGATCACCGAATCTTGAATAACTTCCGTATAGATTTCAAAAGCAGGAATTTCTTTATTCATACCCATAGCGCCCAACACGGCATTGGCTACATTGCCCACGCCCGATTGTACGGGCAGAAACGTGGCGGGAATCCGTCCGGCTTTCATTTCTTTGGATAAGAAATCGGCTACATTCCGGCCGATATTGGCTGTAACCTCATCCAAAGGGGTAAACGGACTTATTTCGGTGGGTAAATTCGTTTCAACAATACCGACTACTTTTTGGGGATCGAGTTGCACATAAGGCGAACCGATACGGTCGCTCGGCGAATAAACCGGAATTTCCCGACGAAGCGGCGGATCCAACGGCTCGTAAATATCATGAACCCCCGCCAATTCCTTCGGATGATAACGGTTCCATTCAACGATAACTTTATCGGCTAAGTGAGCGATGGTTGGAGTAATGCCGACGGCGGACGTCAGCACGGCTTTGCCGTCATCGGTCAAATCGCAAACCTCTATAATGGCAAAATCCGGTTTCGGCAAGAAGCCGTAACGCAAATACTGTTGCAATTCCGACAGATGCAAATCGAAATACTCCATATCGTGATTGTTCAACCCCGCACGCGAATCGGGATGCGACTGATAAGGAGAACGAAACTTAATAGCATTGGCACGCGCCAATATGCCATCGGCCGATTCGCCGGTCGATGCGCCGGTGTACATTCCTACTTTGAAGGGATTGCCTTTGGCATGTTCGGCTTCCGCTCTTTTGGCCAGCGCCGTAGGTACGGCTTGCGGGCATCCGGTGGCGGTAAAACCACTTAAACTAATAACATCGTTGTTCTTAATCAAACTTGCAGCCTCTTCAGCTGTCATCCTTTTATACGCCATTGTTGTAGTATTTTCAAAAAACGCACAAAGGTAGCACAATTATCCGATATTAGTACGCTTTTCTATTAAATATTTCGGTATAAATGACGGCTTTCTTAATATCTTCCGGGTCTTCTATATTCAAAACCGACTCGATAATTTCTTCCTCCGGCTCTTTTTCACCGGCAAGAACGGATTGTGAAGACGTTCTGACCGGTTTCGGCGTTATTTTTTTTCCCGGATTTGCCTGTACCGGCGATGAAACGGTTTCCTGAACCGGAATGACAGCCCCGCTCTTGCGCCCAGGCAAGGTAGTCTTGGACATTTCCTCTTGTTTTTTCTGATTCATTCCCCTACGGACAGAAAGGATGATAAAGGCCGCAATAAAAATCAACGGAAGAAACTCTGATAGCGTATTCATGATCTATTCGTATTTTATTTATTTTATTTTAATATTATTATAAATATTAGGGATGACTTCGCAGCCACCCCTAACCCATTTAACCAAAACCTTAACTATGAAAAAATTTTACATTTTTCGAGTACAAAGGTATGGATTTTTTTTATATTACCAAGATTTTCTCGAAAAAATTTCATACTTTTGTAGTTAATTTATGTTAAGCAATTACATTAGTATTTTTATGAATATGGCAAAAGGGAAAGAAACAGAGTCTAAATCCGTAACCGACAACGAAGTAAGAAAACTTTTCATCGAAACCTACGGCTGTCAGATGAATGTGGCCGACAGTGAAGTGGTAGCCTCCATCCTGCAAATGGATGGGTTTGAACCGACCGAAAAAATCGAAGAAGCCGATTTAATTCTGGTCAACACTTGTTCGGTGCGCGACAATGCCGAACAAAAGGTATTATCCCGCCTGCAATACTTCCAATCGCTGAAGAAGAAAAAGAAAAGCCTTATCATCGGGGTGTTGGGTTGCATGGCGGAACGGGTAAAAGAGGAATTAATCCGGGAATATCACGCCGACTTGGTCGTCGGTCCCGACGCTTATCTCGATTTACCGCATTTGATCGGCACGGTGGAAAAAGGCGAAAAAGCCATCAACGTGGAATTATCTACTACGGAGACCTATAAAGATGTGATACCGCTGAAACTGTCGGGCATAAAGATTTCCGGTTTTATTTCAATTATGCGGGGATGCAATAATTTTTGTTCATATTGCATCGTGCCTTATACGCGCGGTCGGGAGCGAAGCCGAAATCCGGAAAGTATTTTAAAGGAGTTGCGCGCCTTGAAAGAGCAAGGTTATAAAGAAGTAACCTTGTTAGGACAAAATGTTAATTCGTACCATTGGCAAGAAATTACTTTTCCTCGAGTACTGGAATTAGTAGCTTTGGAAGCGCCCGACATGCGTATCCGGTTTACCACTTCCCATCCGAAAGACATGAGCGACGAAACGTTGGAAGCGATTGCCCGCCACGATAATATCTGCAAACAAATTCATCTGCCGGCGCAATCGGGAAGCAGCCGAATATTGAAAGTCATGAACCGCAAATACACCCGCGAAGATTATCTGAACAGAATTGCCGCTATCCGCCGGATTGTGCCTGAAGCCAGTATATCCACCGACCTTTTTGCCGGATTTCATTCCGAAACCGAAGAAGACCATCAGGAAACCTTGTCGCTGATGCGTAATGTCGGCTTCGATTCGGCCTTTATGTTCAAATATTCGGAACGACCGGGCACTTACGCCGCAAAACATCTGGAAGATAACGTACCGGAAGTTGTCAAAATCCGCCGGCTGGAAGAAATCATCGCTTTGCAATTAGAGTTATCGTTGATGCGCAACCGCGAAGACGTCGGAAAAACCGTCGAGGTATTGGTCGAAGGCTTTTCCAAACGTTCGCGAGAGCAGTTATTCGGACGAACATCGCAAAATAAAGTCGTCATTTTTGATAAAAACAATCACCGCGTAGGGGATAAAGTAATGGTGTTAATCCGGGAAGCGTCGGCAGCGACTTTGTTTGGGGAGAGCAGATAAATCATTCGTCCCAATCAGCGCCTGTTAAAAATGACTTTCCAACACTTGCTTTACCGAGAAATCTTCCAAGCCCAGATAATACGCGGACGTAGCTAAGATCGCCGGCAAAGGGACCAATCCAATCAATTCGCAACCCGTTACGGAAACGCCGTAGCGCCGCGCTTCCAACCGTACCCTTTCGACGGCTTGATAAATCGAAGTCTTTGTATAATCCGTCAAATTCATGGAAACCTGCACTTGGCCCCGGCTGGACAAATCCATTCCCAGCGCTTTGCAATAACGCAGTCCGCCGCCGGTAAAACGTACTTTTTTAGCAATTTGATCGGCAATGTCTTTATTGTCGGTATTCAAATTCACATTAAAAGCGATTAAAGGCATTCGGGCGCCGACGGC
>JAITAH010000061.1 GCA_031284225.1 Dysgonamonadaceae bacterium
AGAATGAACTTAAACAATTTTCACAAACATATTTCGCATAGTATTTTTGAAAGAGGCGAAGATTATTACGAAAATGATATGGTTGACAATGTCGAACATGATTATCCGGATACTTGGACGGCAGAAGTTAGCGGAAGCGACCTGTACTCCGTTGAAATAAAAATGAATGGCGATGAAATTGTGTCATGGGATTGCGATTGTCCATACGATAACGGCGATATTTGCAAGCATATAGTGGCTGTTCTCCTGTATATTAAAGACAATCAAAAGAGCCATCCGGTAACTATCGAAATTCCAACTTCTCCTCAGCAAGAACAGTTGAATGAAATTTTATAACACTATACTCAAAAGGATCTTAAGTCCTTTCTGTCTCAATATGCAGACAAGCATTCCGACTTTTATCAAGCATTGCAATCTAATTTTCATCCTCAAAAGAAGAAAAATGTTCCTGTCAATTACAGCAAGGAAATACAAAAATGTTTCAAAGTAAGGGGTTCATACGATAGGTCTGGTTATTCAAGTGAAGGAAGGATGATTTCTCATAATTTGGATGCTTATATCAAAAAAGCGAAGTCATTGATAAAATTGAATTGCAAGGAGGAAGCCTTGAGTATTTTGCTTCAAATTATCAAGGAAATAGGCGATAATTATGAAGAATATGAAGATTACGATGGCTATTTAGCTTGTGTGTGTCAGAAAGCTTCTGAAATAATAGCAGGAATGATTAAATCAGATTTGCCGGACAATTTACTAAAAGAATTGAGGGACGAAATAGTCCAATTGATTAAAAATGAAAATTATGACAATTATAGTTTAGCTGATATAGATCAATTGCTTTTAAACTAACTCCCTCAAAACTGCGTAAAAGAATTCGATACAAACCCCAATACCAGAGGCAACTCCATCCGCCAATAAGACCATGTATGCCCGCCGTCTTTCACCCGGTACTCATGCGGAACATTGTGCTTCCTGAAACAAATGTGCATCAAACTATTCCCTTCATACAAAAAATCATCATCCCCGCAGCTAATGTACCAGCGCACGCTTTTTATCTGCTTCGACTGCTCTTCCGAAGCATTTTGGAGAAGAAATTCGATGTTTTGATTCTTGTAATGCGTTTCTATCTTCTCATCGGAAAGCGTCGAATGAGCTTTTTTTGCATCCGCTTTGAACTTTTCAAGATCCCACATTCCCGTAGCGGCGCTCAGTGGGGCCGCCGCCGCAAACAAATCCGGCCGGTGAAGGGCGTAAAAAATCGTTCCGCCGCCACCCATCGACAAGCCCGCAACGGCGCGGTACCGCCTGTCTGTACGCACTCTGTAATTTTTCTCGATGTATGGAATCAACTCATCGAAGAAATAATTTTCATAATCAAATTGACCATCAATCGCATTCATGTAGCCTCGAACACCGGTATTGGCATCCGGCATAACGATAATCAGGGGAGCGCATTTCCCTTCTGCAATGGCTTTGTCGGTTATGTGCCGAACCTGACCAAACTGCACCCAACCCGTATGGTCGTCGCCGGCGCCATGCAGAAGATAGAGAACCGGATAACTCTGGTCCGTAGCGTTATACCCCGGCGGCAAATAAATGGCATATTTCCGCTCCATTTTCAAAATGCGACTCGGCAGCGTTCGTGTTTCAAAAACTTGACTTTCCTGCGCATGTACGGTTATGCTCGAAAGCAATACGAGGATGGTTACAATCCTTTTAATCTTTAAACGGTTCATATTCTTATCTTTTTGTTGAAAATATTATCCCTGCCTGCATAAAATAAATAAATTTAACCGGAACAAGCCCTCTCACAACCATTTTCGCGCCCAATACCGCACCGGATAAATCACCGCTAAAAATCCAATAGTCAGCGCTGCCGTCAAGATTAACGCCAGATCGCCGGGCTGCACCTGTACCGGGTAAGCTTCTACGGCAAATGTTCCGGCGTTGCCTAACTGAATCCAGCCGAAATACTGCTGTCCGAAACAGAGGAGTACCCCCAATCCGATTCCCGCTACTGCGCCTGCGGCCGAAATTAGCCAGCCTTCAAAAAGAAATATACTGGCAATGAGCCGGTTGTCGGCGCCGAGGTTCCGCAAGGTCCGGATATCATTTTGCTTATCGACCATGAGCATGGACAGCGACCCAATAATATTGAATGTCGCTATCAACAAAATGAAACACAGCATGAGGAAGGTAACCCATTTTTCGATATTAATCATCCGGAAAGCGGATTCCTGCTGCTCATAACGGTTTTTAACGCTATATTCTTCCCCCAACAAGCGCTGAATTTTTTTCTGAACGGCCGGCGCTTCGGCGGCGTTTTTCAGCTTCAGTTCCCAAGCGCCCACTTCTGTGGAATAATTGAACACGGTCCGCGCCAAATCCAGAGGGACGATGAGGTAATTGTTGTCATACACCGGCTGATTCACAATAAAAATACTGCTGATGTAGGCGTATTCTTTGTTGAAAGCCGCCATCGGCTGGGACAGGTTCACGGTTTTTACCGTTCGCTTGGGCGCGTAAATTTCCAAAGGAAAAATAAACTGGGCGTTGACGCCCAGAACGCTTGCTACGCCGATTCCCAGATTGGCCAAAGCGCTCGTTTCGTTGTGTAATCGAAATTCTCCATCGAAAAGCCGGATCGCTACCGACTGTGCAAAATCGTCGGAAACGCCTTTCAACACGGCGGGGACTTGCCGTTCGCGGTAGCGGATTAAGACGTTGTCTTCCAGACTTTCGGTGATCCGATCGATTTCCGGCAACGACCGGATTTCCAAGAACTTTTCGCCGGACGGGTCAAACACTTTGCCCCGGACGGCGGTGATTTTCAATTCCGGATCGAACGAACCGAACATGTTCGACACCAATCCCCGGAAGCCGTTGAAGACGGATAACGTGCAGACAGTGGCCAACGTAGCAATGGCTACGCCGCCCATCGCCACCAGCGAAATAATGTGGATAGCGTTATGCGATTTCTTTGCAAAAAGATACCGTCGGGCGATGTAAAACGAGAGGTTCAATGCTTTAATAACTGATCAATGTTTTCCAGATAATCAATGGAATCGTCGATAAAAAACGCCAACTCCGGTATCCGGCGGATTTGCCGGCCGATTCGTTCCCCCAGTTCGTACCGGAGCGCCTTTCCGTTCCGGCGGATATTTTCCAGCAGTTCCTCTCCCCGGTTGGAAGGGAAGATGCTCAAATAGGCTTTCGCCACGCTTAAATCGGGACTGATGCGCACTTGGGTAACCGTAACCATCACGCCGTGCATCTGCCGCGTTTGCAAGAGAAAGATTTCGCTTAAATCTTTCTGTATTTGCCGTTCTATTTTTTGTGTCCGTTTTGTTTCCATACAGAAGGAGCCTGAAATGTTTATAATTTATAAATAATTGTCAAACCGTCGCGTAAAGGTAATATAACTTTTTCAATGCGCGTATCCTGTTTGATTTTTTCGTTGAAATTTAGAACGCCGAGGGTTTGTTTGTCGGAAGGGTCCGGCGTTTCCAGCACCTTGCCGCTCCACAGCGTATTATCGGCCAGAATCACTCCGCCGGGGTTGACGCGGTCGAAAATCAGATCGTAATACTCGCTGTAAAGGCGCTTATCGGCGTCGATAAACACCAGATCAAACTTGCCTTCCAAACGGGGAATGATTTCCAGCGCATCGCCGATGTGCAGCCGGATTTTGTCTTTCAACTCCGAGCGGTCGAACTGTTTCCGGATAAAATCTTCCATTTCATCGTCCTTCTCAATGGTATGAATTTCGCCGTTTTCGGGAAGCGCTTCGGCCAGACAAAGCGTGGCGTAACCGGTATAAGCGCCTATTTCGAGCATGCGTTTCGGCCGGAGCAGGCGTGCCAGCATTTTCAGAACGCGGCCTTGCAGATGGCCGGAAACCATTCGCGGACGCACCAAACGCACATGCGCCTCGCGATAGAGTTGCGACAGCGGCTCGCTTTCCGCGTCGATGTGGCGCAGCAGATAATCTTCGAGCGTCATTGGAAAGCTTCGACGGCTAAGCGGTACGAAGCGAGGCCGAAGCCGGCGATCACGCCTTTGCAGGCGGCGGCAATCAGCGACTGCCGGCGAAAATCTTCCCGAGCATGTACGTTGGAAATATGGACTTCGATCACCGGCGCCGGAACGGCTTTAATCGCATCGTGAATAGCCACGGACGTATGCGTATAAGCCCCGGCATTGAGGATAATCCCGTCGGACGAGAATCCAGATTCCTGGATCTTATTGATAATTTCGCCCTCCACATTCGACTGGTAATAATCCAGTTCGACGTCGGGATACCGGGTTTTCAGCGCTTCCAAACAGGATTCGAACGACGAAGAACCATAAACGCCCGGCTCGCGCACGCCCAGCAGATTCAGATTCGGCCCGTTGATGATTTGAATTTTCATATTTTCTTTATCCTTTATCTTTTGTCTTTTGTCTCTTTTTCCCTTATCTTTGCTGGCCACAAAATTAACGAAATAAATTGGATAATTCGCCATTCAACGAAATTGCATCGGCCTACCGGACGCATCTGTTGCTGGAAAAATCGCTTTCCCACAATTCGGTAGAAGCCTATATGGACGATTTGAATAAATTGCTGAACTACCTGCACGCCATTCATAAACACCCGCAGGAGGCGGCGCTGGAAGATTTGCAGGAACTGTTGATTTCCCTGCACGAAATGGGAATCAATCCCCGTTCGCAAGCCCGCATCGTATCCGGCATCAAATCGTTTTACCGCTTTCTGGAATTGGATAAGCGGATTGCCCACGATCCGACGGAACTTCTGGAAGCGCCCAAAATCGGATTGAAACTGCCGGAATTTCTGACGCTATACGAAATCAATGCTATGATCGACGCCATCGACCTTTCGCAACCGGAAGGACAGCGCAACAAAGCCATCCTCGAAACTCTCTACAGTTGCGGCCTGCGCGTCTCGGAGCTTACCGGCCTGCGGTTTTCCCAGTTGTATCTGGAGGAAGGGTTTATCACAGTGGATGGAAAAGGCGGCAAGCAGCGACTGGTGCCGATTTCCAAAACAGCCGTCAAAGAAATCAATCTGTATTTGCTGGACCGAAGTCAAACGCCTGTAAAAAAAGGA
>JAITAH010000064.1 GCA_031284225.1 Dysgonamonadaceae bacterium
TGGAAAATTTTCGATACCAGTAACCAGATACTGATGAAAGCCAGTACGCCGAGGAAAATGGTAGAAGCGCCCGTTTTTCTCATCAAAAGATAGGTTTCGTAGAGGAAAAAAGCGACTAATAAAATGTCTATTGCGTCTTTTATGCCGAATTGTATCATGATTGCCGGATTTTATTGTAAATGCGGACGGCTTCTACCGCCGCTTTAACGTCGTGTACGCGAAGGATATCCGCACCTCGGGTCAACGCAAACATATTGAGGGCGGTTGTGCCGTTCAAAGCCTCTTCTGCCGGAACGCCGATGACTTCCCGTATCATCGTTTTGCGCGAGACCCCGACCAGAATGGGTAATCCGAAAACGGCGAACTGTTCCAGCCGGTTCAACACCGCATAGTTCTGATCGGTGGTCTTACTGAATCCGAATCCCGGATCGATCCAAATATCTTTTACGCCTTTTTGGTGCAACTGTTGAATTTTGAGGGCGAAATAGCGCCGTATTTCCGGCAGCAAATGGTTGTAATGGGTGTGTTCCATCATCGTTTGCGGCGAGCCTTGGAGGTGCATCAGGATGTAAGGGACTTGTAATTGCGCTACCGTATCCCACATTTTTTCATCGAGGCCTCCGCCGGAAATGTCGTTGATGATGGCAGCGCCGAACGTTTCCACACATTCGCGGGCGATGCCGGCGCGGAACGTGTCGATAGAAACCACCGCCCCGGGCGCTTCCCGGAAAAGGATTTCCAGTCCGAAACGCAAGCGGCTCCGTTCTTCTTCTTCGCTGACGAATGTGGCGCCCGGGCGCGAGGAGTAAGCGCCGACGTCGATAATATCCGCCCCTTCTTCCAATATCCGGAGAGTTCGTTCGGCAATTTCTTTTTCGGTTTGTTTGCGGCTGCCGGCAAAAAAAGAATCGGGAGTAAGATTTAATATTCCCATGACTTTTGGATAACCCGTCGCTTGCGTTTCATTCATGGTGCAAAAATACGATTTTTTGTGTAGAAATCAAGCCGATTGTTTACCTTTGTCCGCAAAATAAAAGAATGATGATAAAGATCGAACGACTGTATTCCGTTTTCCGGCGATACCCGGTAGCGAGTACCGATAGCCGCACTTGTCCGCCGGGCGCCGTGTTTTTTGCCTTGAAAGGGGAGCGTTTTGACGGCAACGATTATATCGAACAGGTATTGGCCAATGGCGCCGCTTATGCCGTGGGCGACAGCGCTTCGTTGCCGGACAGCGACCGGGTGATTCGCGTGGACAACGCGCTGCAAACCTTGCAGAATCTGGCGCATTACCACCGGAAACAACTGCCGGCCGTTGTTATCGCCGTTACCGGCACCAATGGAAAGACGACTACCAAAGAACTGATTGCCGCCGCATTGGCTTCGCAATATCCGACGCTTTATACGCAAGGCAACCTGAATAATCACATCGGCGTTCCGTTGACCTTATTGCAACTGCGGCCGGAACATCGGTTTGCCGTTATCGAAATGGGCGCCAACCATCCCGGAGAGATTGACGCCTTGTGCCGGATAGCCGAACCCGATTGCGGTTTGATTACGAATGTCGGCAAAGCGCATTTGGAGGGTTTCGGCTCTTTGGAGGGAGTTATCCGCGCGAAAACCGAACTTTATCGTTTTCTCCGAAACGCCGGCGGAACGGTTTTTGTTCATTCGGATAATCGGATTTTGAAGGATTTCTGCGGTTTTCTTCCCCAGACGATCGATTATGGAACGGCTCCGGAAGCGGTTGTCCGGGGCGAAATCACAGCGACGGCGCCAGCGTTGGCGTTGCGATGGAACGGCGGAACAATCGCCACCCATTTGGTTGGCAGTTATAATTTTGAAAACGTATTGGCTGCGGTTTGCGTGGCCAGTTATTTCGGGGTAGAAAAAGAGAAAATCAATGCGGCGATTGAAAATTATGTTCCGACCAATAACCGCTCGCAAAACGTCGATACCGGCCGTAACCGGTTGATTGTGGACGCTTACAATGCCAATCCCAGCAGTATGCAGGCGGCTTTGGAGAATTTCAATGCCCTGGTGTTGCGTCCGAAAATGTTGATACTCGGCGAAATGAAAGAATTGGGCGATTACAGCCGTGCCGAACATCAAAAATTGATAGACCGTATTTCGCCGGCTGTTGACAAAGTGTTTTTGGCCGGCGCCGGTTATGCCGGCTGTTCATCGTTGCCGGTCGGCTGTCGATGGTTCTCCACGACCGATGCGTTGGCGGATTATTTGCAAGCCAATCCTCCTCAAGGGTATCTTATTTTGATAAAAGGTTCGCGGAGCAACCGGTTGGAGAGGGTGGTAGAGTATTTATAAACGTTGAATCCGGAAGGCGCGCCTCGTCGGGATGATACCAAACAATGTCTTTGTCCCGCTTAAACCAAGTCAACTGTTTGCGGGCGTAGATACGGCTGTTCTGTTTGATTTTTTCCACGGCAAACGCCAACTCCCATTCCCCTGCGAAGTATTGAAAAAGTTCCTTATAACCTACCGTATTTAGCGCATTGAGGCGCCGGAAAGGATATACGCGACGAGCTTCGTCCAACAAACCGTTTGCCATCATTTGATCGACGCGGCGGTTGATTCGGTCGTACAGTTCGTTGCGGTCGCGATTCAAGCCGATTTTGAGAATGTGAAACGGTCGTTCTTTCGCCGACTGCGTTCGGAGGGCGGAATACGGCTTGCCGGTCATCAAGCAGATTTCCAGCGCATGAATCACCCGTTGGGGATTTTTCAAATCGACTTGTTTGTAAAAGACAGGGTCTAATATTTTTAATCGCTGCCGGATGGGTTCCAATCCTTCTTTTTCGTAGAGCGAGCGGATCTCTTCGCGCAAAGTTTCGTCGATGGTCGGAAGATCGTCGATGCCTTTGCAAACGGCGTCGATATACATCATCGAACCGCCGCTCATAATAACCGTATCGTGGGTTTCGTGCAGTTGGGACAACAAGGCGATGGCGTCTTCTTCGAACCGGCTGGCGCTGTAATAATCGCTTAATTCAAGCGTTCCGACGAAATAATGCCGGATGCGTTGTAAATCGGCGGCAGTTGGCGCCGCCGTCCCAACGGGCAAGTCTTTGTAGAGTTGGCGCGAATCGGCGGAAAGAATGGGGCAGCGAAATTGTTCGGCTAAGCGGAGGCTTACTTCCGTTTTACCCACTCCGGTGGGGCCTAAGAGGACGATCAGCGTTTTCAATATTCGAACGGATTGCCTTCGCTCAAGTCTTCGAGGTCTTCTTCGTCGTAATCGTCGTCGCCATATTCGCCGTAGAGATCGTCATCGTCTTCGAAGCCGCGGGCGGTAGTGGCCGCAGGAATCGAAAAATCAAGATCTTCCACGAAAGAAATTTGTTTGGGCGGCTGGCCGACGGATTTCACTATTAAGGGTTTATCCTGGCTTTTCCCCGGAGTAATTTGCCGTAACTCCATGTAGAAGCAGCGTTCGGTCAAAGGTTCAAAGATATAAATCAGTTTTTGCCGTTCTTCATCCAACAGTTCGCTTAATCGGCAGGTATCCATGACGCAAACGTCTTCGTCGGAACTGGAATCCATATCAATGAGCGTAATTTCCGTTTGCTTGGTCCAATCGTCATCACAAATAAAAAACGATGTGATTTGGTCTTTACCATAACCTACGGAATCAAGAATTGCTTCGTGCAATTCAAGGAATGTGGCGTCGGAATCGATGGTAATGTCCCGTCGAAAATCATCGACTTCTTCCGAAACTAAGATGAATCTGTAAACCATAGTATTATCAATTTTTTATGTTCATTCTAAATAGCCGCGAATGATTCCCCGTTGGGAAGTGGAGATAAACCGGATGATTTCCTGTTTTTCCAAGTTGTCGGGCAGGTTGTTTTCCATGTGTTTCACGGCCGCCGAATTATTCATTCCCGACTGGTATAAAATCCGGTAAATTTCCTGAATACCGGCGATTTGGTCGGTTGTAAAACCGCGTCGTCGTAATCCGACAATGTTAACGCCGGAAAAAGTCAATGGCTCGCGACCGACGATAATGTAGGGTGGAATATCTTTGGAAACTCTTGAACCGCCCTGCAACATGCTGTGTTTTCCGATGCGGCAAAATTGGTGTACAAGAGATCCTCCGCTCAAAATGGCATAATCGTCCACTTCGACTTCGCCGGCGATTTGGGAGGAATTTCCCAAAATGACGTAATCTTTCAAGATGCAATCATGAGCGGTATGGGAATAGGCCATCAACAAGCAGTTGTTTCCAACAATGGTTTTTCCTTTGGAGGCTGTGCCGCGGTTGACTGTGGCGCATTCGCGAATAGTGGTATTATCGCCGATCTCGCAAGTCGTTTCTTCTCCGTTGAATTTCAAATCCTGGGGAATTCCCGATATGACCGCTCCCGGAAATATCCGGCAGTTGTTTCCGATGCGCGCTCCTTCGAGGATGACGGCATGGGGATAGATGTAGGTATTATCGCCGATAACGACGTTTTTGTCGATCACGGCAAACGCGCTTACCGTAACATTTTTTCCGATAATGGCTTCCGGATGGATATTGGAACACTCGTGTATCATTTATTTTTAATTATTTGTGCCATAAATTCAGCTTCACACACTAATTTGTCGCCGACGAAGCAATAGCCTTTCATGTTGGCAATGCCTCGCCGCAGTTCCGTCGTGAGTTGCAGGCGGAAAATCAAAGTATCGCCCGGAACTACTTTTTGACGGAACTTCACGCCGCCGATTTTCATAAAATAAGTCGAATAGCGATGCGGTTCATCTACGTGTTGTAAAATCAGTAATCCGCCGGTTTGTGCCATGGATTCGACCAGTAATACGCCGGGCATAACCGGTTCTTCGGGAAAATGGCCTTGAAAGAAAGGTTCGTTGACCGATACATTTTTAACGCCTACAATATAATTTTCGCCGCTTTCGATGATTTTTTCCACCAATAAAAACGGATAGCGGTGCGGTAACAATTCCTTGATTCGGTTCGTATCCATCAATGGAAGTATATTCGGATTATATACCGGCGCCTGCACTTCGTTTAATTTGATCTCTTTGCGAATCATGCGGGCGAATTTATTGTTGATTTTATGTCCCGGACAGGTAGCGATAATCCGTCCTCGAAGCGGTTTCCCGATCAGAGCGATATCGCCGATAATGTCCATCAATTTATGCCGTGCCGGCTCGTTGGAATAGGCCAGCGGTTTATTCATGATATAGCCTAATTGGGTAGCGTCTTTGTGCGCTACTTGCATCTTATCGGCGAGTTGATCGAACCGTTCCTGACTGATAGGACGTTCGTAAATGACAATGGCATTGTCTAAATCGCCGCCTTTAATGAGATTGTTAGCTAATAAAGGTTCGACTTCGCGAAGGAAAACAAATGTACGACTGGCCGCAATCTCGTCTTTGAAATCGCTTAAACGGTCGAGATTGGCGAATTGGCTGTCTAAAATATCGGAATCGAAAGCAATCAACGACATCACCGCGAATTGGTCGTCCGGCAATACGACAATCGACGATCCGGTTTCCTCGTCTTTGACTTCAATTTTGTTTTTAACGATGTAATAATCGCGATCGGCTTTTTGCTCCGTCAATCCTGCATTTTCGATGGCGCGGACATATTCGATGGCGCTTCCGTCGAGAATGGGAAATTCGGGCGCGTTGACTTCAATCAGACAGTTGTCTATTTGCATGGCATACAAAGCGGCCATTGCATGTTCGATGGTGCTGACTTGTACATTGTTTTTGGAGAGCACAGTGCCTCGTTGCGTATTCGTTACATTTTCGGCAATGGCGTCGATAATGGGTTGGCCTTCAACATCGGTACGTTTGATTTTATAGCCGTGATTTTCGGGCGCCGGATGGAAAGTAATGTGAATTTTCAAGCCGGTATGCAAGCCTTTGCCTTGTAAAGAAAAGTGTCGTTTTAATGTGTGTTGCTTAGTCATGTTTTAATGAATCTATATCTTTTTGTATTTGATTGACTTGCCTGTACATCTCCGGTAGTTTGGCAAAGATGATGCTGGAACGGAAAAATTGCTTGACGTCGATGGCCGGGCTGCCGATAATGTTCCGTCCGGATTCGATGTTGCTGATAATGCCGGATTGAGCGCCAATGCCTACATTATCGCCAATCCGGATATGTCCGCCTAATCCCACCTGTCCGCCGATAACGCCGTTTTTGCCGATTTTAGTTGATCCGGATATACCTGTTTGAGCTGCGATGGCTGTATTTTCGCCGATTTCCACGTTGTGGGCGACCTGTATTAAATTGTCTAATTTTACTCCTTGACGGATTATGGTCGAATCCATCACCGCCCGGTCGATGGTGGTGTTTGCGCCGATTTCCACGTTATCTTCAATCACCACATTGCCTAATTGGGGGATTTTTCGATAGACTTCGCCTTCTTTGGCGAAACCGAATCCGTCGGAACCGATCACGGCGCCGGCATGGAGGATACAATTTTTTCCGATACAACTGTTTGCATAGATTTTTACTCCGGCGTATATCGTTGTATTTTCACCGATTGTAACATTATCGCCCAAATAAACGTGGGGATAAATTTCTACATTCTCGCCTAATTGCACGTTTTCGCCAATGTAAGCGAATGCGCCGATATAGATGTTCGTTTGAGGGATTTTTGCCGAAGAACTAATGAAAGACGGCGTTTCGATGCCTTGCTTTTTCGCATTCGTTTGACTCGCTAAATTCATCAACTGCGCCAAAGCGGAATAAGCGTTGGGTACGCGAATAAGGGTCAGCGTGGCGGGCAATGCTTTTTCGGCCGTAAAATCGTCGTTGACTAAGGCGATACTTGCTTTCGTTTCATAAATAAACGAAGCGTATTTAGGATTAGCGAGGAAAGTGAGTGTGTGTGGCTTTCCTTCTTCTATCTTGGAAAAATTGTTAACAGTACAATGTGGATTGCCTTCGATACTCCCTTGTAAGATATGGGCAATCTGTTGAGCGGTGAACTCCATCGTTAATTCATTTATAAAATTCAGAATTGCTTGCAAAGTACGGAAATAATTTTCAATCTCGCAAAAAACAGCAATAATACTTCTTTATTTTCTTTGAGAGAAGCTGTATATTTAACATATCGGAAGCTTCGGAAATGTCTTTGGTACTTCCGTCTTTCAACAGAATATCAATGCTGTCGTCGGCTTCATTGTACATATTCGTCGATATCTCATTGTCCGATATCAGGTATAAAGCGTCTGCGAGCGAAATAGAATACTTTTCCGCAAACTTTTGTTGTTTTTCTGCGATATATTCGACCGGAAAAGGTTGGGATTCGATTTCGATCTTAAATAGATTCCGATTCAGCAATGCGACGCTCAATAGCGAAAGAACCGTGTCGGGATACTTTGCCCAGACTTTCAACGCCGACCAGATGTCGTTATCGTCCAAATCGGTAAACAGTTCGAGGGCTTGCGAATCGTTCAGGAAAGCGCGTTTATCTACCGAATGATACAAGAAATAATGCAAAGCGGGCGAGGCAAAAAGTTCGGCGCCTTGTTCGGCCAGTTCTTTCGCCCGTTTCAAAACGTTGACAAGCATTTTTTCGGCCGCAATAGCCGTTTTATGCAGATAAACTTGCCAAAACATCAGCCGGCGGGCCATCAGGAAATTTTCGATGGAATAAATGCCTTTCGCTTCCACTACCAAACGATCGTCTTTGATATTCAACATTTTAATGATACGTGCCGATCCGATATTGCCTTCGGTAACGCCGGTGAAAAAGCTGTCGCGGCGCAGGTAATCCAATCGGTCCACATCCAGTTGCCCGCTAACTAATTGGTGTAGAAATTTTTTGGAATAAGTATCGTTAAAAATAGCGATGGCCGAATCCAGTTTTCCGCCCATTTCGCGGTTGATGCGATTCATGAGTAAGAGGGAAATTTCTTCGTGGCGGATGTCTTGTATCAACGAATGTTCCAATACGTGCGAGAAAGGGCCATGTCCCAAATCGTGCATCAAGATGCAGGCCAAGGCGGCTTGTTCTTCTTCCGGCGTAATGATGTGTCCTTTGATGCGTAATTGCGAGATGGCTTCGTTCATCAGGTGCATGGCGCCCAGCGAATGGCTGAAGCGTGTGTGTTGTGCGCCGGGATACACAAAACAGGTCAATCCTAACTGCTTGATCCGGTTTAAGCGTTGAAAATACGGGTGCCGTATGATGCTGTATATAAATTCATTGCTGATGTTGATGAATCCGAATACCGGGTCGTTGATTATTTTACGTTTTTCGTTCATTGGAAGGGAAGAGGATTTATTTGTTGAGTTACAAATTACGAAGATGTTTTGACATTTCCTGTTGTATTTTGTGCGCTTCTTCCTTTGCCGCGTTCGCAAATTGTTCGGTATTCGATGCGTAAATAATTTGTCGCGAGGAATTGACCAATAATCCGCATTGTTGATTCATACCGTAGCGAATCACTTCTTCCAGACTTCCGCCTTGTGCGCCGACGCCGGGAACTAATAAAAAATGATTCGGAATAATCCGGCGGATGTCCCGGAACATTTTGCCTTGTGTGGCGCCGACAACATACATCATTTGGTCGTCTGTGCCCCATTCCTGCGATTTTTTCAGGACTTTTTCAAACAAACGTTCGCCGTTAGCGTCCGTCGTCCATTGGAAATCCTGCGAGCCTTTGTTCGATGTTAAAGCCAAGAGAATGACCCATTTATTTGGATAGACAAGAAACGGTTTTACGCTGTCTTCGCCCATATAAGGCGCTACCGTTACCGCATCGAAATCGGAATGATCGAAAACGGCGCGGGCGTAGAGTTCGGACGTGTTGCCAATGTCGCCCCGTTTGGCGTCGGCAATAATAAATTGGTCGGGATAGTTTTTGTGAATGTAGTTTACCGTTTTCTCCAGCGCTATTTGCCCTTTAACGCCGAGGCTTTCGTAAAATGCCAGATTGGGTTTGTAGGCCACGCAATATTCGGCCGTCGCATCCACAATGGCTTTGTTGAACGTAAAAACGGGATCTTCTTCCTGCAACAGGTGTGGGGGGATTTTTCGGAGATCCGTATCTAATCCCACACAGAGGAAAGATTGTTTTTGGCGGATATTGTTGTATAATTCTTGTTTCGTCATTGTTTCTTCAATATTTATCATTCACTTTCTTTCAATCGTTCTGCATTTTCCGCCACAATCAACCGGTCGATTACCCCTTGAATGTTCCCTTCCATAAAATCGGCCAGATTGTATAAGGTGTAGTTGATCCGATGATCGGTCATTCGGCCTTGCGGATAATTGTACGTGCGTATTTTCGCCGACCGGTCGCCGGTAGAAACCATGGTCTTGCGTTTGGAAGATATTTCATCGTTGCGTTTCTGCAACTCCATATCGTATAGTTTATTGCGAAGCATTTGCAAAGCCATTTCCTTGTTGGCTAATTGCGAACGCGCCACTTGACATTGAATCATGATTCCGGTCGGCTTGTGTGTCAGTTGGACTTTTGTTTCCACCTTGTTCACATTTTGTCCGCCGGCGCCGCTCGAACGGGCGGTTTGAAATTCCAGATCGGCCGGATTGATTTCCACATCCAGTTCCTCGGCTTCGGGAAGTACCGCTACGGTTGCTGCGGAGGTATGCACCCGTCCCTGCGTTTCCGTTACCGGCACGCGCTGAACGCGATGCACTCCTGATTCGTATTTCAAAGTACCATAGACATTCTCGCCGCTAACGGCGAAAATAATTTCCTTGTAGCCGCCGATGGTTCCTTCGTTGAAATTCGTTATTTCCACTTTCCAGCCTTTGGATTCGCAATATCTGGAATACATTTTGAATAAATCGCCGGCAAAAATGGCCGCTTCATCGCCTCCTGTCCCGCCGCGGATTTCCATGACGGCGTTTTTGCCGTCTTGCGGGTCGGAAGGAATCAACAACAGCTTGATTTCTTCTTCGATAAGAGGAATGTGTTGCGTACATTCGTCCCATTCTTCGCGGGCCATTTCACGTAATTCGGCATCCGATTCGTTTTCAAGAATTTGTTTCGCTTCTTCTATGCCGGTCAGCAATTGATGATAGCGGTTGCGGGCGGCTGCAATTTTTTCCAGATCGCGGTATTCCTTATTCAGTTTAACAAAACGTTTCATGTCTGCCATAACGCCGGGATCGGTAATCCGTTTTTCGATTTCTTCAAAGCGGATTACTAAAGTGTCTAATTTGTCTATCAGCGTATTTTGACCCATACCGGAATGTATTGTTTTACGGGAGTACAAAGGTAATTAAAAAAATTACTTGAAAAAATATTGTTATTCCCCCAAATATTTATACCTTTGCATCCCCAATCGTTTTTAGTAAACAATTAAAGATAAGTATATGAAAGCAGGAATTCACCCGGAAAATTACCGTCCGGTCGTATTTAAAGATATGTCGAACGATGATACCTTTATTACGCGCTCGACGATTAATGCAAAAGAAACTATTGATATCGACGGAGTTACCTATCCGTTGGTTAAAATTGAAATTTCAAATACTTCGCATCCGTTCTATACCGGTAAACAAAAGTTGGTAGATACGGCAGGCCGCGTCGATAAATTCATGAGCCGTTACGGTAACCGGAATAAAAAGTAACTGTTTGCGCTTGCAACGTTACAGTTTCGATTGCAAATATTGAATCCGTTTTCCGGTTTTTTCTTTTTGTTCGCTCAACTGCTCTGTTTCTTTGAGCAGGGTGGCAAAATTGACAGTTCTTACTAAAGCGTCTTTCTCTTGTTGAGAAAGAAGGCGGGTAGGGACTTTTTTTCCGCCGGCATATTCCATTGTAATTTTTTCTTTCGCATAAGCGTAGATAAAAGCCATAACGCCATTGTCCCGGCCTTGTTGGAAGGTTACTATTTCGTAATTCGTTCCGTTGCTATCTTTGAATGTATAATTCGCTCCGCCATCGAACGAAATTGATTGTGTTTCAGTATATTCTCCGGAAGGAATGGCGACTTTTAACCGATTGTATCGGAGGGGTGTTGCGCTCCTGTAAAAAGCCGTCAAAACCAAATCGCGGCTTTCGGTTACGTTTGTTTTTATCCCGACAAACCCCGATTCTACGCTGGGATTCCAGGATTTATCCATATACCGGCCTTCGCTGTCGTATTCCGTTTTTTCAAAGAGGAAAAAAGGTTTCATTGCACCGGCTTCCGCTTGGCGAATAGGTAACAGGCTATCGCAAAACGCTAAGTTGCGCATCTGTTCTTTCAGTTCGATTTCGCGCATCAGGCGCAGAATGTCTTTTTGCAAGTCTAAATCGTTTGGATAATGTGTTTTAAGTGTATCTAAGCTTTGTTTGGCGGAACCGTATTGGGCGTTTTCGTACAAACGGCGGGCTTCTTCCAATTGTTTGCGGGCTGTATCGTTGGAGTTACAACCCGCAAACCAGAAAAAAGCGGCAAATAACAAAAGATATATTTTGCGCATTTGCATGATCCTGCGATTATTTTTCAATTCGTATCCGAGCGTCAACCGCTATGATTCCTTTTTCGGTGGCTAACAGCGGGTTGATGTCCAATTCTTTGATTTCTGTTGCGAAACGTAATAAAGCGGACAGGTGTACGATGATTTTTGCAAACTGGTATTCATCAATGCCTTTTTGTCCCCGTGCGCCCTGGAATACTTTATATCCCCGCAACGAACGAATCATAGTCAGCGCTTCTTCGGTAGCCAGAGGCGCCAGACCGGAAGCTACGTCTTGGAATATTTCTACGAAAATGCCTCCCAGACCGCAGAGAACGATGTGTCCGAATTTTTCTTCGTATTTGGCGCCGGCAAACAGTTCCATCCCTTTCAACATGGGTTGAACCATGACGGCGGTTGCTTCGGGTATTTTTATCAAACGTTCAAATTCCATCTG
>JAITAH010000183.1 GCA_031284225.1 Dysgonamonadaceae bacterium
CGGGCGGATCCTGCAAATCGGCGTCCATGATAATCGCAAAATCCGTAGTACAGTGGTGAATCCCGGCCGTTACCGCCGCTTGATGCCCGAAATTCCGTGAAAAATGCAGCACTTTTACCTGCGAATCGGCGGCAGCAATGGCCGACAGGCGTTCAAACGTGCGATCGACACTTCCATCATCAATATAAATCAGTTGCGACCGGTAATTCAGGCCTTGCAAAACGGCAGTAACCCGCCGATGACAGGTGTCAATCACCGCCTCTTCGTTATAACAGGGTATGATAATCGTGAGTGTTTTCATATTGCCTCGCCGGTTACGACTTAAATGTATAATATTTATTGCATAAGAAATTCAATGCCGTATAAAATACGATTCCGGTTAACTGGCAAAGGTAGGCCGGCGACAGCATCGACTCAACTCCCAAGGCGTGAATTTTCAGGGAAGGAATGTTTGCATAACGATTCAAAGCCATCACTAAAAGCAACTGAGGGATGTAGCAAATCAAAAAGGTGGCGGTAAATTTCAGGAAGTCGATTCGCCAATCTTTCCGGCTATGGAACGTCCATTTCCGGTTCCACACAAAGCTGTTGATAAGTCCGGCCACATAGCCCGTTGCATTTGAAACGGATACGGCGATGGACGAAGCGTCCTGCTGTCCGTTTACATGGAACAAAAAGTGCATCATCAGTGCAATGACCACTGCGGTTAACAACGTATTTAAGACTCCGACAATTCCGTATTTACAAACTTGTACAATCAGTTTTCTGTTCATCTTTTTCGCAATTCCCGGCGAATATCTTCCAAATCAAACTTTTTTACATTGGTAACGATAAAGTTGGTCTGAACAAAATTGCCGTATTCGTTACATTCTTCAATGGCATTGAGTAACATCATCCTCAAATCTACCTGAAAATCAATTAAAAACACCACTGAAAAATAAGTATCTTCTATCTGTATCTCTTCCACTTCGCCCTGATAACGACGGATGTGGAACGGTATTTCTTTTTCAATCAAATTCCGCTGGTAATCGGAAAACGGATGCAAGCCTTCGGACTTAAAGAACGCATAAAAGCGCAGTTTGTTTCCCTCGCCGCCCAAACCGGTTGCAATAAATATTTGCTTTTCGTCGGAAAACTCGGTATCCAAGGTGATCCGGGCTTGTAAGAGCGACATGATTGCCCAATCATTCAACACTTGGTTTTTCGGATTTTTACTGTACGTTTCCAAGGCGCGGTAGGCTTTTACATCGCCCGAAATGGCCAAAAAAGTCAGGGCGTATTTGGTTTCTTCCAACGAAGCCTCCTCCGAAAGAAGCATTTGGATTTGTTCTTCCACCGTTTCGTCTTTGCTGTATTCCCTCACTTTTTCGGAGTACTTGAAATATTCCATCTGCCTTTCAACGGGCACAGAAGCTTCCAACACATGCAGATTGCCTTTCACGCCCCGCATCGCTTGTTGAAATTCGCTAAATACATCTCGATCATTTTCCATATCTCAAAAATTCTTTCCGTCTGCTTTTAAATCTTTTACAAAGATAAAAATATCCGTTCACAAGTGGTTGAATAAAGTCAAAAATCAGTAAACGAATATCAAATTCAGGTAACTTTAAGACCTTTGCCGTCCGGTTAATCACCACAAATTGAGTTAAAAAGCGAAGGAGAAAGGCGCTAATCACCATTCCCAATACTCTCCCATGAAGGGAAAACCGCACAAGAGCGCCTGCAAACAGGATGTAGAACAGCATCCGCGAAAGTTTTTCGATATTCCAAAAAACGATTGGAAATTTCCGGTAAAAAGGCCAAGTAGTCATCCGTTGGATTTTCAGTTTTTTCCAGTTCCAAAGTTCATTCATATCGACCCGGGTAACGCTGTCGGACGATAATTCGACAGCCACATTGTCCGGCCCGGCCAATTCGCTGATCAACAGATCGTCGTCGCCCGTCTCCAAAAAGTTGAAATCGGAAAAAACCCGCTGACGCATAAATTCGTTCTTGCTGTATCCCAAGTTTTTCCCGTTACCCATATAGGCGCGATTCACCAAAGCCAAAGCCATCATCTGTAATCCGGAAAAGAAATAATCATACACCGCATACCGGAACGGACATTCATCCAACGCGCTAAAACCCAATACAATGGTTTTCTTTCCAACGAAATGGCGTGCCATCAGGCGCAGCCAGTCCGGACTCACCGGATGCGAACCGGCGTCCAGAAACAACAGGCTATCGTAGTGCGCCGCTTTGATTCCCAAGGTCAATGCTAATTTTTTCCGGGCGGCATTTCGACTATCCGGCGGAACATAGGTGCTATATAAATGTTTATATTGCGAACGGATACGTTTTAACAGGTTTTCCGTATCATCACTGGAGCAATCGTCCACAACAACCACTTCGTAACACGGATAAGCCTGTTCGAGAATATCCGGCAAATATTTTTCCAGATTCTTCGCCTCGTTCCGGGCATAGATAACCAACGATACGGGCGGCGAAGCCGGAGAAAAGGTGATTTTCCCCTTGTCCACCGCCCGCTGGTAATAATACGGTTTAGCCAGATACACCCAGTAATAAAGCATTTGGACGACCCAGCAAACAAACAATGCAGCAAGTATATAAATATCTATCCCTTCCAACGACATAGTTACATTCAGAAAATAAGGCTTTCCGAAAAAAAGGCGGA
>JAITAH010000201.1 GCA_031284225.1 Dysgonamonadaceae bacterium
AACAATGGAACGTGATTTTTTTCGTAATTCCTGCGGATTCAATCCAACGTTTCAATGGCTTTGAAATCCATGAGGGGTCGGGCAGGTTTTCAAAAACAAGTTGTTCGGGTTTGCGCGGCTCGCCGCAAAGTTCCAATGCCTGCATCGAAATGGGCATATATTCGACGCCTTTCGTTTTCTGTTGTGTGAAGTTGAGGCGGGCTTGGTCGCCGTCTGTCTGTATTTCTTTCCATCGCATTTTTTGAATGTCGCAATGTCGCAAACCTGTGAGCGCAGAAAACAGGGCAGCGCGTTTCCTGCTCTTGTATGCCTTTTATTTTTGCGCATTTTCTAATTAACGCCCGATACAAATCTGGCACAAACATACAATAAAATCAAGAAATATTTATAAACAAAAAAGCGGTAAAACATTGTTCTACCGCTTTCTATCTATTTTTGATAGTCGCTTCGTGAGGGGAGTTACTTCACTTCCTCAAAATCCACATCCGTTACACCGCCATCATTGGCGTTGCCGCCGCCATTTCCGCCATTCGGATTTCCCTCGCCGAACGGGCCGCCTGCTCCTGCAAATGGATTGTTCGGATCGGTGAATGGATTGCCTTGCGCTCCTGCTCCGCCGGCTTGCGCCTGGGCATTATACATTTCCTGACTCGCTGCCTGAAATGCGTTGTTTACTTCGGTAATACCCGTATCAATACCGGCAATGTCCTGCGCTTTGTGCGCTTCTTTTAATTTATTGAGCGCCGCTTCAATCGGACCGCGTTTGTCAGCCGGAATCTTGTCGCCGATTTCTTTCAACTGTTTTTCCGTTTGGAAAATTACACTGTCGGCCTGATTCAGTTTGTCGATTTTTTCGCGTTCACGTTTGTCGGATTCGGCGTTGGCGGCCGCTTCGTCTTTCATCCGTTGGATTTCGGCGTCGCTTAAGCCGCTGGACGCTTCGATGCGGATGCTTTGTTCTTTTCCGGTAGCCTTATCTTTGGCCGATACGCTGACTACGCCGTTGGCGTCGATATCGAAAGTTACTTCAATCTGAGGCACTCCGCGCGGAGCCGGCATAATCCCATCCAAGTGAAATTTGCCGATGGTCTTATTGTCTTTGGCCAGCGGGCGTTCGCCTTGCAGCACATGAATTTCTACCGACGGTTGATTGTCCACGGCGGTTGTAAATGTTTCCGATTTCTTTACGGGGATGGTGGTGTTGGCGTCAATCAATTTCGTCATTACGCTGCCCATTGTTTCGATACCCAGCGAAAGCGGAGTTACATCCAACAATACCATGCCGCCCAAGTTGCTGTCGCCCGAAAGGATAGCGCCCTGTATGGCGGCGCCGATAGCGACAACTTCATCCGGATTCACTCCTTTGGAAGGTACTTTGCCGAAGATTTTTTCTACTTCTGCCTGAATGGCTGGAATACGGGTTGAACCGCCGACCAGAATCACTTCATGAATATCTTTAGCGGTTAATCCGGCGTTTTTCAATGCTTTCTTACAAGGAGTAACCGTTGCGCGAATCAATTTGTCGGATAATTGTTCAAATTTGGCGCGGGTCAGAGTTTTTACCAAGTGTTTCGGCATTCCGTCCACCGGCATGATGTACGGCAAGTTGATTTCCGTGGATGTGGAACTGGACAATTCGATTTTCGCTTTTTCGGCCGCTTCTTTCAAGCGTTGCATCGCCATCGGGTCTTTACGCAAATCCAGTCCTTCGTCCTTTTGAAATTCGTCGGCTAACCAGTCAATCACAGCATGGTCGAAATCGTCGCCGCCCAGATGCGTATCGCCGTCGGTCGATAATACTTCAAATACGCCGCCGCCCAATTCGAGAATGGAAATATCGAATGTGCCGCCGCCAAGGTCATACACAGCGATTTTCATGTCTTTATCGGCTTTGTCCAAGCCGTAAGCCAAAGCGGCAGCCGTTGGTTCGTTGATGATTCGTTTTACTTTCAGACCGGCAATTTCGCCGGCTTCGATGGTTGCCTGACGCTGCGAATCGGAGAAATAAGCCGGAACGGTGATAACCGCTTCCGTAACTTCTTGCCCCAGATAATCTTCAGCGGTTTTCTTCATTTTTTGAAGAGTCATTGCTGAAATTTCCTGCGGAGAATACAAACGATTGTCGATGTCCACACGAGGCGTATTATTGTCGCCGCGAAGCACTTTATAAGGGACGCGTTCAATTTCTTTCGTTACTTGGTCGTAGGTTTCGCCCATGAACCGTTTGATAGAGAATATTGTTTTTGTCGGATTGGTAATAGATTGACGTTTAGCAGGATCTCCCACTTTCCGTTCGCCGTTTCCAACAAATGCTACCACTGAAGGCGTTGTCATTTTGCCTTCGCTATTTGGAATAACCACCGGCTTGTTGCCTTCCATAACGGCCACACACGAGTTGGTTGTTCCTAAATCAATTCCAATAATTTTTCCCATATTTATGATATTTATATTTTTACTTCGTTTTTACAATCTTCTGCTCAATTTACACAAATGATATGCCAAAGGGCGCCGTCTGACGAAATGGCATAGTTATAACCATCATTGTCTGAGTTTGTATCGAAAACAGAAATAGTAGAGCGCAAATCATAACCGGAGTTCGGGACAAGCGATAGCCGTTTATGGCTTATATATCAATAGAACACGATGTACGATGAACGATTTTGTCCGTATAGGGACTACATGTCAATAGAAATCGGCATTACCCCTTTGCCCGAATTATAGGGCATTCTTGTCAATAGAAATTGGCATACATTCGCCACAACAAAACCTCGTTAGAGGTTGCATGTTATATTCATTATTGTTTAATGAACGAGCCAATGAAACCTTGGGGATATCTTTGTACATGTACGAACGAGCCAATGAAACCTTGGATATATCTTTGTACGTGTACGAACGAGCCAATGAAACCTTGGATATATCTTTCTACGTGTATGAACGAGCCAATGAGACCTTGGATATATCTTTGTACATGTATGAACGAGCCAATGAGACCTTGGATATATCTTTGTACATGTACGAACGAGCCAATGAAGCCTTTTACCGGATTAAAGACGTAACGCGAATCGGAGAATAAAATACGGGCAAACAAGTTGCGCTCTATTCTTGGAGAACGCAGCGGACCGTGAAGCCGCAGTTTCGACCATTATAGGTCGTACCGCTAACGGTTGCGTGCGTAGTTTACTTTCATGTATCGGTTAATTCCTTCTTTCATACAACAAAAGTAAGAAATTAACCCTAAAAACTGTTAATCATTTTCTCGTGTGCAAATCTAAAGGTTTGCGTGTAATTGAGAATTTAATGCTATCTGTCTTCTCTAAATTTTACCGGACATTTTCAGGGGTCTATGTATATGTGAAAACTTTTATGTATTTTTGCAAACAAAACTCGCAACATATCATGGAAAGGGAAAGTTTCGTATCTATCGCCGATTGTTCCAAAGAAGATATCCTGCATTTGATCCGGAAAGCCGAGTCGTTTGAACGGCGTCCGAACGGAAAAATACTGGAAGGGAAGGTTTGCGCCACCCTTTTTTTTGAGCCTTCTACCCGCACGCGGCTCAGCTTTGAAACGGCTGTCAACCGGCTGGGCGGTCGGGTCATCGGATTCAGCGACGCCGCTACTACCAGCTCGTCCAAGGGCGAAACCTTGAAAGATACCATTAAAATGGTAAGTAACTACGCCGACGTCATCATCATGCGCCATTATCTGGAAGGCGCCGCGCGGTACGCCTCCGAAGTGTCCGATGTTCCGGTGATCAACGCCGGCGACGGGGCTAACCAGCATCCTTCGCAAACGCTGCTCGATATGTATTCGATTTATAAAACGCAGGGGACGCTCGATCGCCTCACGATTACGATGGTCGGCGATTTGAAATACGGCCGCACGGTACATTCGCTGCTCACCGGCATGTCGCATTTCAACCCGACGTTCCACTTTGTGGCTCCCGAAGAATTGCGTTTGCCGGACATTTACAAGCAGTTTTTGGATAATAAAGGGATTCGCTACGCCGAATACACGGAATTTTCGCCGGAAGTAATCCGACCATCGGACATCCTGTATATGACTCGCGTACAGCGGGAACGCTTCACCGACTTGATGGAATACGAAAAAGTCAAAAACGTATATGTCCTCGCCAATGCCCTGCTGAACGGCAGCAAAGATAATCTGCGGATTCTGCACCCGCTGCCCCGCGTCAACGAAATCGCCCCCGACGTGGACGATAACCCCAAAGCGTATTATTTTGAACAGGCTCGCAACGGCGTATTCGCTCGGCAGGCAATTATCTGCAACGTACTCCATATCTCGTGATAAATATGAAACACAAAGAATTACAAGTAGCTGCACTGAAAAACGGCACGGTCATCGACCATATCCCTACCGAACAGGTATTCAAAGTCGTTTCCCTGCTGGGAATCCAGAACTTGAACACCCAGGTTACCATCGGTTACGGCTTAGACAGCAAGAAAATGGGAAAGAAAGGTATTTTGAAAATCGCCGACAAGTTTTTTGAACAGAACGAGATCAACCGCATTTCGCTGATTGCGCCATCCGTTAAACTGAATATTATTCGCGATTACGAAGTGGTTGAAAAACAATTGGTGTACTTGCCCAATGAACTTTTAGGCATCGTCAAATGTAATAATCCCAAATGTATTACCAACAACGAGCCGATGAAAACGCGCTTCAAGGTCATCGACAAGGAAAATGTAACGCTGCAATGCCACTATTGCGAAATGAAAACGAAAAAAGAAGAAATTATTTTGTTATGAAACAGGATTGGAAACCGGGAACGCTGGTTTATCCGGTTCCGGCCGTCATGGTATCGGTCGGGAAAGATGAAAGCGAATACAACATCCTGACGGTTGCCTGGACGGGAACGATTTGTTCCGATCCGGCAATGTGCTATATTTCCGTTCGTCCGGAACGCCATTCGTATTCCATCCTTAAACGAAACATGGAATTTGTCATCAATCTTACGACCGAAGCGTTGGCATTCGCCACCGACTGGTGCGGCGTGCGTTCGGGAAGAGAACACAATAAATTCAAAGAGATGCAATTAACGCCGAAAAAGGCGCATATTGTCCAGGCGCCATACATCGAAGAATCGCCGCTGTGCATCGAATGTCGAGTCAAACAAATCATACCTTTGGGAACGCACGATATGTTTCTGGCGGAAGTAGTCAATATCCTGGCGGATGAGCAATACATTCAGCCCTTAACGGGTACGTTCGATCTGGAAAAAGCCAAAGTACTGGCTTATTCGCACGGGAAATATTACAGTCTGGGTGAACGGATCGGCAAATTCGGTTGGAGCGTTCAACGGAAAAAACAATGAAACGACCTTGCAAACAACTGTTTTGGAAAGGAGGATTGATCATCAGCCTCCTGTTCATGGCCGGCGCTTCCGCATCCGGACAGGAACAACCGTACAGTTTCAATCGCAAGATCGTCAATTGGGGCTTCAAAGTAGGGTTAAATGCCAATGCGGTGATGCGCCTTCAAGGCATGCAGGGCGAAGAAGAACTGGCGAACGTTTCGTACCGAAACAAGTCCGGTTGCGACATTACCGGGTTTTTCCGCGTCAACTTAAACCGGTTTTTCATCCAGCCGGAAATCGGTTGGAGTACGCTGAATAAGGATTTACTGTTCGCTTTCCCTTCGGAACCGGAGCAAATATTCGAACTTTCGCTCCATACGCAAACCGCCAATGCCAATGGACTGATCGGATACAATATTACCAAAACGGGACCTTTCGTGTTCAACATAATCGCCGGAAGCTCGTTGCGTTATAAATTCGACACCCGTTATTCGGCGGCTTATCCGCAAAACGAACACCGCGACACCAATCCGGTCTATAATGCCTACGGCGTAGTCGGCTTTTCGATGAACATATCCAATGTGCATTTTGATATCCGGTACGCAATCAGTATGTTGGATGTTGATATGTATTTTAACGACATCGCCGATAAACCGGAATGGATGAACAACGTTCTCTTCCACAAAACCGAGAATATCCTGAGTTTTTCGTGCGGGGTAATGTTTTAAATGAATTATTATCAAAAATATGAAACAAGACGATTTAATTTTCAACCTGATCGACAAAGAATATCGCCGGCAAACGTCGGGTATCGAGTTGATTGCTTCCGAGAATTTTGTAAGCGATGAAGTCCTGCGGGCGGCAGGATCCGTATTAACCAATAAATACGCCGAAGGATACCCCGGAAAACGGTATTACGGCGGTTGCCGGGTCGTGGACGAAATAGAACAGACCGCCATCGACCGGCTGAAACAACTGTTCAAGGCCGAATGGGTAAACGTACAGCCTCATTCGGGAGCGCAGGCCAATATGGCAGTGTTTCTGGCTTGCCTGAATCCGGGCGATAAATTCCTGGGACTGAACCTGTCGCACGGCGGACACCTGAGCCACGGCTCGCCCGTCAATTTTTCCGGTTTGGTTTATCACGCATTGGAATACAACGTAAAGGAAACCACCGGTTTGGTCGATTACGAACAGTTACAGGAAATCGCTTTTCGCGAACGGCCGAAACTGATTGTGGCCGGCGCATCCGCTTATTCCCGCGAATGGGATTATGCCCGTATCCGTCAGGTAGCCGACGCCATCGGCGCTATTTTCATGGTCGATATGGCGCATCCCGCCGGACTGATTGCCGCCGGCCTCTTGAAAAACCCGGTGCAATATGCGCATATCGTTACATCGACTACCCATAAAACTTTGCGCGGACCTCGCGGCGGAATTATCCTGATGGGCAAAGATTTTGAAAATCCCTGGGGAAAAACAACGCCCAAAGGCGAA
>JAITAH010000206.1 GCA_031284225.1 Dysgonamonadaceae bacterium
GCCAGTTCTTTGACTAATTCCAACAACCGGGGACAATCGCTTTTTCCGGCTCTTCTAATGATAATGTTTTGCATAATGAATCCAATGATTAAGCCTGTGTGTTGAGTGTGAAACGATAAGTATGAGTATCAAAGGTAACGTTTTTGTGGGAAAACAGGTTTTCCAGAGAGCCGGATCGAGCTAATTTTTCCGGGCTGCCGGCCGTCAATCCCTTGGTTTTGTCCATCAACCAGAGAGTATCGGCAATTTGCAAGGCCAGTTCCAGATCGTGCGTAGAAAGGAGAATGGTTTTTTGAGTGGTACGGCTCAACCGGTGAAGAGTTTGCAGGATTTCTACTTTACTGGGAAAATCGAGAAAAGCGGTCGGCTCGTCCAAGAAAATGACCGGCGTTTGCTGGGTCAGCGCTTTGGCAATCATCACTTTTTGCCGTTCTCCGTCGCTCAAGGTTTCGACCGGGCGATTGGACAAATGGGCGACGCCCACTTGTTGGAGAGCTTCCTGTACAATAGCTTCATCTTCCGGCGTTAATATTCCCCAGAAACCGGTGTAGGGACTTCGTCCCAGGCTTGCCAGTTCGGCCACCGACAAATGATTGACTTCGATCCGCTCGGTCAATACAACACTGATGATTTTGGCCAATTCGTTGCCGGAATAGGCCGCGATGTTTTTGTTTTCTATTCGGATTTCGCCCGCTAAAGCCGGTTGGAAAGCGGCCAGGGTGCGCATCAAGGTCGATTTGCCGACGCCATTGGCGCCAATCAAACAAGTCAATTCTCCGCTGTATAAGATGGAAGAAAGGTTTTCGGCTACGACAGACGCTTTCGTTTTTCGACGGTAACCGATAGATAAATTCCGGATTTGTATTGTTTTTTTTCCCACGTTATCGAATACCGACTGCATTAACAATCAAGTAGATACCAGCCGCTAATAAAGCGCTGACCGGTATGGTCAGTAACCACGCCCACAACAGATTTATAGTAACTCCCCAACGCACGGCCGATAATCGTTTAACGGAGCCTACTCCAATAATGGCTCCTGTGATGGTATGAGTGGTGCTGACGGGAATTTTCAGTATTTCGGTGATAAATAACGTAATTGCTCCGGCCGTTTCGGCGCATACGCCTTCCAGAGGCGTTACTTTGGTGATCCGGCTGCCCATGGTTTTAACAATGCGCCAACCGCCCATCATGGTGCCCATACTGATAGCGGCAAAACAAGAGAGCGGCACCCAGTCCGGAATGTTTTGAATCGAGTCGATCATACCCACGGCCAGCATCGCGGTAGCAATAATCCCCATTACTTTTTGGGAATCATTCAACCCGTGTCCCAAACTGAATAATCCGGAAGATACCAATTGCAGTTTCTTGAACAGTTGATCGGCTTTGTGGGGATTGCTTTTTTTGAATATCCATAAAACGATCAGGGTAATGATGGCGGAAATAATCATACCGATTATCGGCGCGAGAAAAATAAACGCCGCAATTTTGAGAATCACTTTCGCTTGAATGGAATAGAAACCTGCGCCACAGATAGCCGCTCCGGCAAATCCGCCGATCAAAGTATGGGAAGAGGAAGAAGGTATTCCCAACCGCCAAGTAAGCAGGTTCCACGAAATGGCGGCAATCAATCCCGAGAAAATAATGGGCAGAGTGATAAATTCGGCATATACGGTTTTAGCCACCGTATTGGCGATCCCAAATTCCCCGATAATATGTTTGGCCACAAAAAATGCTAAAAAGTTAAATGCCGCTGCCCATAATACCGCTTGAAACGGCGTCAATACTTTGGTAGTAACAATGGTTGCAATCGAATTGGCGGCGTCGTGAAAGCCGTTGATGAAGTCGAAAACAATCGCTAATACAATAATAAGAATGAGTAACGTCATAGCAACTTATGCGTATTTGACAAAAATGGTCTTCAACACTTTTCCCGTCGTATTGATTTTGTTGGCAGCTTTTTCCAATTCCTGGATAATTTCCTTCAATTTGATGAGTTCGACGGTATTTGCTTCATTTTTGAACAAATCCGTGATGCCTTTTTCATAAACGCCGTCGGCCTCTTCTTCCAACCGTTTGATTTCTTTATAGTGTTTACGGAAAACGGCGTCCGATTTTTTGAGATGTTCCAAATCTTCTACCGCCGCCTGTATTTCCAACGTACCGCTTTGGATAATTTCCGTCATCTTCACCGCATAAGACGTAAAATGATTCGGGGAATACAGCAATACTTTTTGTGCCGCCCGATTGATAATGTCGATGACTTCCTCAATCTTATCCGCCAGAGCGTTGATGTCTTCCCTGTCGAAGGGAGTAATAAACGTGTTGTTGAGTTCTTTCACGATGCGGGCGGAAATTTTATCGCCGGCCGTTTCTTTCTGTTTGATGAGTTTGCAAATTTCGGGACGCTGTTCCTCTTCGGTAGAGGCGATTAAGTCGCGCAACTTGGCGCCGGCTTCCACCATAACGACCGATAAGTCTTGCAAGAGCGAAAAAAATTTAACGTCTTTCGGCGTAAAGGCATTTAAAATATTATTGAACTTCATACTTACTTAGAATAATGAAAATGCTGATGTTCTAAAAAAAACAAGGAGGATATTCTTAACTAAAAACCTCCTCCCCCTTTTGTTGCATAAGAGCGCATCTTATTTTTTAGATGCTTCAATGGATTTTTTACGAAAATCTTTTAACGATTTTTCGATGGCCAAAGAAGTCTTGCGCGCGCGCGTGCCGGCTGCTTTGTTTCCATTTTCTACATGTGCAACTGCATCTTTTTCAAAAGATGCAAAATGTTGTTTTAAGTTTTCTACTAAACTTTTCATGAGTTTCTATATTTAAAATTCGTACAAAGATAATATTAATGTAATTATTCACAATAAATTTCATTAAAATTCTGAAAAAAATTATTGATTTTGTTGGATTTGCGAGTATGAACGGGCAATATGGGTCAAAAAAGTTAATTTATAAAGGTCGAAAACCCGTAAATTTGGACGTCCGTTCGCGTTTGTTTTTCGGTTCAGCCAATTCATCACCGGAAATAATTGATTCACTAAACCGTCCGCTTTCCATTTTCTGAGGAGGATGTAAGTTTTTAACAACCGGATTTTTCCGATATCCATATTGTTGAAAACGCCCGAAGCGTAAAGGTCATACAGATTCCTGACGCTTTCCTGCGTTTTGTCGATAAACCGGCTGTTGGTTTCCAATCCGATATGGATAACCGGATTCCGGATAAAGCGTATGGTCAATCCGTGTTTTTCCAGCTCCATTTGGAACAAAGAGTCTTCATGACCGTAACGGATTATTTTTTCATTAAACGGATATTTTTCAATGATC
>JAITAH010000289.1 GCA_031284225.1 Dysgonamonadaceae bacterium
TTAAAAAACATTACACGCGACCAATTGGAAGCGCATTACTTGGCCGGCGGTCATGTAGAACGGGTGGTTCACGCGTTGGTTTCGGCCGAAAAAGCCAATTTGGCGTTGACGTTTCAGATGGGAACGGCGATCGACTTGGCGGGGCGCGATGTATTTCTGGCTGTGCAAATGTCGGTAAATCCGAAGGTGATTGATACGCCGTCTATTACGGCTGTAGCAAAAAACGGTATTCAATTATTGGTCAAAGCGCGTATTACCGTTCGTGCCAATATCCGGCAATTAGTCGGTGGCGCCGGCGAAGAAACCGTCATAGCGCGGGTAGGCGAAGGGATTATTTCTTCCATTGGTACGGCCGAAACACATAAAGAAGTTTTGGAAAATCCCGACAACATCTCAAAAGTCGTGTTGAAAAAAGGATTGGATGCGGGCACAGCCTTTGAGATTCTGTCTATTGATATCGCCGATATCGACATAGGCAAGAACATCGGCGCCGAACTGCAAATGGATCAAGCGCAAGCCGATAAAAATATTGCACAAGCCAAAGCGGAAGAACGCCGCGCCATGGCTGTGGCATCGGAGCAAGAAATGAAAGCGAAAGCGCAGGAAGCCCGCGCGAAAGTGATCGAAGCGGAAGCAGAAGTTCCCAAGGCGATGGCCGAAGCGTTTCGTACGGGGAATTTGGGCATCATGGATTACTACAAAATGAAAAATATTCAGGCCGATACCGATATGCGTGAAACGATTGCTAAACCGCAAAAGCCGGTCAAATGAGCGTCATTTCCCCCGATCAACTTCCTATAAATGCAGATGGATCAATTTTCCATCTGCATTTGTGTCCCGACCAACTGGCCGACAAGGTTGTTCTGATGGGCGATCCGGAACGGGTGCCGGTAGTGGCTTCCTATTTCGACCGGGTGGAATTTGACCGGCAAAGCCGGGAGTTCCGAACCATCACCGGAAATTACAAAGGAAAACGTATCACTGCTTTATCCCATGGCATTGGTTGCGATAATTTGGATATTGTGATGACCGAGTTGGATGCGCTGGCCAATATCGATTTGCAAAGACGGGAAGTGAAACCCGGTTTCCGGCAACTGACTTTGGTGCGAATCGGCACATCGGGCGGATTACAACCTTTTGCGCCGATCGGTTCGTATGTGGTTTCGGAAATCTCAATGGGCATGGATGGTTTGCTCTTTTTTTACAAAGGCGGCGAAGCGTTGAACGATTCCGGGCTGACGGAAAAATTTGTTCGGCACACGCAATGGAATCATTTACTGGCGAAACCGTATTTCGTTTCATCCGATAAAGAACTGTCGGATCGCATCGGGTTCGACATGATAAAGGGCATTACCGTTTCCGCCAGTGGGTTTTACGGCCCACAAGGTCGTCATGTGCGGTTAGGATTGCACCATCCGGAGCAGAATGAACGGTTGGAATCGTTTGAACATCAAGGATTAAAAATCTGCAATTACGAAATGGAAAGCGCCGCTCTGGCGGGATTGTCCCGTTTGATGGGACATAAAGCCCTTACGGCTTGCCTGATTATTGCCGGCCGCTATTCCGGAGATATGAATACCGATTACAAAGGATCGTTTGATGGATTGATTACAAAAGTTTTGGATAGAATATGAGTACGATTTGCGCCCTATCGACTCCTTCGGGAACAGGAGGAATAGCGGTTATCCGAATTTCGGGAAAAGAAGCGTTTGCAATTACCGATAAGGTTTTCCGACCGAACAGACAGGCCATTCCGGTCGAAAAACAGTTGGCTTATACCTTGAGCTACGGTAAAATTTACAAGAACGGCGAATTGCTGGACGAAGTATTTGTTGCCGTTTTCCGCGCCCCCAATTCCTTTACCGGCGAAGATACGGTGGAAATTACTTGCCACGGATCGACTTATATTCAGCAGGAAATCCTGCATTTATTGATTGAAAACGGTTGCACGCTGGCCGGGCCGGGCGAATTTACCCAACGCGCTTTTCTGAACGGCAAAATGGATTTGTCGCAGGCCGAAGCGGTGGCCGATGTGATCGCTTCGTCTTCGGCGGCGGCGCATCGCTTGGCTATGAATCAGATGCGGGGCGGATTCAGCCATGAATTGAAACTGTTACGCACGCAATTATTGGATTTTGTATCTTTGATCGAATTGGAACTGGATTTCGGCGAAGAAGATGTGGAATTTGCCGATCGCCACCGTTTATTAAATTTAGCGTCCCAAATCAAAACTTCCCTAACCCGCCTGACGGAATCGTTCCAACTGGGAAATGCGATAAAAAACGGTATTCCGGTAGTTATCGTAGGGGAAACGAATGCGGGTAAATCCACCTTGCTCAACCATTTGCTGAACGAAGAAAAAGCGATTGTTTCCGATATTCACGGCACGACGCGCGACGCCATTGAAGACGTAGTCAATATCCGGGGAATTTCTTTTCGCTTTATCGACACGGCCGGCATTCGCGACACGACCGACGCTATTGAAAACTTAGGCATTGAGCGCACGTTTCAGAAAATCGACCAAGCGGCCATCGTCATTTGGATGATCGATACTACCCATTACAGTAAAGAAATCGAGTTTATAGCCGACCGGCTTATTCCTCGTACTCAAAATAAAAAGCTAATAATCGTTATCAACAAAATAGACAAGCTGACCGCTGAAGAGCAATCTGTTTTGGACGAAGAATTTCTGCCGCACGTCCCGTCCGAACGGATTTATCTCTCGGCCAAATACAAAACCAACACCGACCGTTTGGAAAAAGCCTTGCTGAAAGCCGCAAATCTTCCGGAAATCAGCGATAACGATGTGATTGTTACCAACCTGCGCCATTACGAAGCCCTGAAAAACGCGCAAAACGCCATCGAACGTGTCATTGCAGGCTTGCATAGCCATCTTTCCGGCGATTTGATTGCACAAGACCTTCGAGAATCTCTGCACTTTCTGGGAGAAATTACAGGCGAAATCACTACGGATGAAATTCTGGGAAATATTTTCGGGAAATTTTGTATCGGGAAATAGCCCACAAAACCAACCATAAATCAAAAAT
>JAITAH010000090.1 GCA_031284225.1 Dysgonamonadaceae bacterium
GCAAAGTCCCCGTCGGCATTTTTGAAGGCCTTGAAATTGATTTGAAAGAATTATTTGAAAATTAAAATGGTACAGGATTTGGCTATTGATGCGTTTGATTATGAATTGCCCGACGAACGGATTGCGAAATTTCCGCTTGCGCAACGCGATAAAAGCAAATTATTGATTTACGACAAGGGGCAACTGAGCGAGAGCGTTTTCGACCGTATTCCCGATTTGATTCCCGGCAAGGCCTTGTTGGTTTTTAATAACACCAAAGTCATTCAAGCCCGAATGATTTTTCGGAAAGCTACCGGCGCGCCCATCGAAATTTTCTGTTTGGAACCGAAAGAGCCGGCCGATTACGCTCAATCGTTCCTGCAAAATCGTTCCTGCGTCTGGCTCTGCTTAGTGGGAAATTCCAGGCGATGGAAAGGGGAAAAATTGTCGCGCTCGACCGACGGCGTTCTGTGTACAGCCGAACGATTGGCCAATTACGGCGACGCCCACCTGATAAAATTAGAATGGGACAATCCCGATTGGCGGTTTGCCGATGTGTTGGAGAAAATAGGCGAATTGCCGATTCCCCCGTATCTGAACCGGAAAACGGAAGAAAGCGATAAAAAAACTTATCAAACCGTCTATTCCAAAATCAAAGGGTCGGTCGCCGCGCCCACCGCCGGATTGCATTTTACGCCGGAAGTATTAACCGCTCTGAAAGTGAAACAAATCCGCTTGGAAGAATTGACTTTGCACGTAGGCGCCGGTACCTTTAAGCCGGTGAAATCGGATACATTGGCAGGGCATGAGATGCACACGGAATGTATTTCCGTCCAAAAATCGACGATCGAACAGTTGCTGGAAAAACAGGGACAGACGTATGCCGTCGGCACTACTTCCGTGCGAACGCTGGAAAGCCTGTATTACATCGGTTGGATGTTGGAAACTTGTCCCGACGCAGCGCCGGAAACCTTGTCCGTCTCCCAATGGACGCCTTATGAGAAGCCCTGGTCGCCGAATGCCGGTTACACGGTAACGCAAAGTTTGAAGAATATACAGGATTATATGCAACGAAAAGGATTGGATGTGTTGACTGCGCATACGCAAATCCTGATTGCTCCCGGTTACGATTTCAAAATAGTTAACGGAATTATTACGAATTTTCACCAGCCGAAAAGTACGTTGCTGTTGCTTATTTCCGCGTTTGTGGACGGCGATTGGCGGCAGATTTACGATTACGCCTTATCGCACGATTTCCGCTTTTTGAGTTATGGCGACAGTTCGTTGCTGGTGGGGCGGAAGCGATGGATATGAGTGGGCGACAGAGAGGATAATTAAAACTACAAAAGTTTATAGTTTGTTGCAAAAGACAGCGCTCCCGCTATATTTTTTACATGCAGTCTGTCAAATATTTTCATTTATAAAATTTGACCGTAAAACTGAATCCTGCCGTATTTATCTCCATTAGCATGGATTGTTCCTCTTCCTGAATATCCGAATCAAATGCGATTGCGAACATGATATTTTATTTACAATTAAATATCACACCGGAGAAAAATATTTTTCTTCCCCGAAAAATATTCTACCAACTTTGTCTTTAATAGCAATCACTACCCCTTTGAATGGATTTTTTCTACGTCAATAACTTCTCCGTCAATCCATTCCATTTCCCCTGTAAGTTCCGGAGAAACCTTTGCTTTATCACCCTCTTTCATTGTCGTCGTGAATTTAAAATTACCATGCAAATGTACATATAAAGTCTTCACATATACACAGACCGATAAAAATGGTCCGGCAAAATTTGTAAAATTGAAAAAAAATTGCGGCAAACATTGATTTACGGGAGAAAGAAATTGCTCTTCTGTCGGCGGGAGGAACGGACAATATCACGTTTCAAAAAGATTCGAAAAAGTAATAATATTTGCTTATTCAAAAATAATTGATAAATTTGCCATAAAATTTACGCAAATATGAAAATCTTATACTTAACTCTTTTAAGCTGTTTTTCGATCGGCGTCGGTTATGGTCAAACCTCCATTACCATACAGGGAAATATAAAAAACGCGCAGGGGGAAAACATACCGCAAGCGCTGATTACATTGAAACAGGTCGCCGACAGTTCCTTGTTAAGTTATACTTACAGCAATAGTCAGGGAAATTATGAATTGTCGTATTCCGGCGAAGAAGAAAATTTATTGCTTGTCGTATCGGGTTTAGGTATTGCCACTCAGACCCGGAAAATAGCGAATCGGAGTCAATCCGTAAACTTTACCGTGCAGGAAGAGGATTTTCTGTTGAAAGAGGTAGAAATCAAAGCGCCGAAAATCTATTATAACAAAGACACTATCAGTTATTCGGTAGAGGCGTTCAGCGATGCGACGGATGTGGCTATCGGCGACGTGCTGAAAAAAATGCCGGGTATTGACGTCGCCGAATCGGGCGAAATCAGTTATCAGGGGAAAGCCATCAACAAATTTTATGTCGAGAACATGGATTTGCTGAACGGACGCTACGGCATTGCTACGCAAAATATTTCGGCCAAAGACGTATCTACCGTTCAGGTAATGGAAAACCACCAACCTATCCGGGCGATGGACAGTTTGCGCATTTCCGACCGGGCGGCAATTAATTTGAAATTGAAAGAAAGCGCTAAAGGCTCTTGGAGCGTTATGGCGCAAGCAGGACTTGGCCTGTCGCCTCTGCTTTGGGACAATGAACTGACGGCCATGTATTTTGCGCGGAAACATCAAAATATATCTACTTATAAGACGAATAATGCAGGACTGGATTTGTCGAAAGAATTACGTTCGTTTAATACTTCCCTGGAGTTACCGTCCGGAACAATCACGTTTATTCAAGCGCCGTCGCCGCCCGATATTCGCCCAAATCGTTACCTGTTCAATAATTCCCATGCGGCTACTATCAATAATTTGTTTGCCATTGGAAACAAGAAAGAATTGAATTTTAATCTGATTTATTTCAACGATTACGAAAAGCGGGAAAGCGAAGCTGTTTCTACCTATTTTATTACCGGCGACAGCTTATTGCAAATCGACGAGGCAATCCGGTCGGCGACCAACACCCACCGGTTGGAAACCGAAATCCGATATAATGAAAATTTGGAAAGCCGGTATCTCAATAATCTGTTGAATTTGGAAGGTTCTTGGGAAACCGCTAACGGCCATATCCTGAACGGAGAGCCGATTGACCAACGCCTGGATCGCCCCTCGTTCAAACTGCAAAATGCGTTTCACTGGATTGAACGGCTGGGCGATAAAGGCTTTGAACTGTATTCGCAAACCGGATTACAGACTACGCCCCAGCAATTAAGCGTTTCGCCCGGAATGAATACCGGACTGTTCGATGATGAATTGAATGTCGCGACTTTACAACAGGACGCCCGAAATAACACGTTTGTTACCCAAAATGAGATTTCGCTTTTAAGATTGCTCGTTTGGGGAAATGTCGTCATGCGTCCGATGTTTAGCGTTAATTTGGCAATAAATAATTTAACTTCCGAATTACATCCCGAAAACGGAACGTTTGCCGCGGCGACAGACAGTATGAAAAACGATTTGCGCCGGAATCATTATCAGGCGCGTATGAAAATCAATGTCGATTATAAAACCGGGCATTTCAAACTGAACGCCGGATTACCGTTCAGTTATAACCGTTACGAATTGAATAATAAACTCCGCAGGGAAAACAGTGAAAATCAAAACCGTTTTGAATTCGATCCTTCGCTGGACATGCAATATGTTTTTTCGCGAAAAATGGATATTAATGCACAGGCAGCGCTCTTTCACAGCATGAATAGCCTCTACGAAATGTACGATGGCTATCTGCTGCAAACCTATCGCTACCTGAATCATTACGACAGCCGTTTAGCTCTTTCGTCGGGCTATTCCCTGTCGGCTAAATTCAATTATAAGAATATTCTCAAAATGCTTTTTGCGAGCGCAAGTATTACCCGGTCGGGCAGCAAGGAAAATTATATCTATACGCAACGTTTTGAAAATAATTTATTGGTTTCGTCCCTGACAGAGCAAGCCAACGAAAGCAATCGCCTGATAGCTTCCGGAAAAATCAGCAAAGGCTTCGACTGGATGAGACTGACAACCGATTTAAGTGTTGTGTATTTCACGCGGACTTCTCAGCAGATTCGGCAAGAGCGGCTGACGGATTACCGGAGCGACCAGTATTCGGCTTCCGTCCGGTTGAGCGCCGTGCCGGCGTCGTTTTTGGTTGTTTCGTATCTGGGAACCGGACAGGAAAGCGTATCGACCATCCAAACCGAAGCGCCGTTTGAACCGATCCGCTCCTGGAACCAATCGTTAGGCCTGGATTTCAAACTGTTTAATACAATACGTCTCGGCGGACAAATTGAGCAATACGCTAATTCGGCCATCGAAAACAATCAAATCCGCTATTTTGTCGATTTAAATATGAATTATGTTTGGAAACAAATCCATTTTACATTGGATTGTACCAATTTGCTGAACACGAGAAAGTATGTAATGGCTTATCACGATAACCTGAATGCATTTTATTCCGGTTACCGGATTCGTCCGGCGGAAGTGGTATTGAAAGTCAGACTGAAAATAAAATAGTGGACGGTTGATGCGTATTGAAAATGTCTTATATTTGTAAACGAAACAGGGTCGATATTTTTCAATTAACAACAAAAATGAAACGAGTCAATCTAATTCTGTGTTTAAACTTAAATGTTTGGACTTCGGAAAATCTTTCGAAGGCGGAAATGAATCGGGTAAAAGGAAGAGGCTATACTTGTGGATATCAAGGAGAAAACAACATAAATATTAATTACAATGAATAAAAAATGGATAATGGCAATATATGTATTCATTGCATATATTGCTGCGGGATATTCTCAAGATACGCCTGATTACGTTAATTTAGATAAATTTACGACACTTGATTCAGCGTATCTAAAATGCGCCTACAAGTTGACTTATTTGCGTGATTCATTGAAGCCGAATGCCCAATTTGCCGACGACCAAATGTTGCTGATTGGACAATCAATTTCAAAATATTACAGTCAGAAAAAGTTAGACCACAATCAATATATCAAAGAAAAATTTGCAGATTTGGACGCCTATCCTGGTTTTCCGGCTGGAGTGTGGTCCTGTGAGCTATTCAAAAACTACCCGCAAGGGAAGGTAACGGTTTGCGATATTGGTTCCGTCTTGCGTGGCAATTTTGTATATCAGGAAACCTCGCCGACTTTGGATTGGACGATAGACCATGAAACACAGACCGTTCTATCGTATAATTGTCAAAAAGCGACAATTTCTTTTCGCGGGCGGGATTATATCGCTTGGTTTACTCCGGA